>RDXT01000976.1 GCA_004292985.1 Bacteroidota bacterium | reverse complement strand
GTAACTGTGCAGGTAACAGGCACACCTAACCAGACCGTGACCGGAACGTTTACAGGGACAATCGCATCGGGAGCGACAGCCACATTTGTTGTAGGCAACTTTAATGCTTCGGCAGGCGGACTGTTTTTCTTTGATGTGTATTCGGATCTCGCAGCCGATACGACTTTCTTTAATGACAGCCTGAGTGCAGATGTGAACATAGCGATTTCACCTGCGGCACCTCTGGCTATCTCGGACTCTCTCTGCGCAACAAATGCGGCTGCCTTCCTGCTCTCGGCTTCTTCGCCCGGCGCAACGATTCTCTGGTATGATTCTCCGCTGGGCGGCACCTTGCTGGCAGAAGGAGATACCTTTATCACACCCCTGCTCAGTGCCAATGCCACCTACTATGCGCAGGCTGCGGTGAATCCGGTCGTAGATCCGGACTTTACACCCGCCACCAACAGCATTGGGGCAGGTGCCTACTCAACCCTCCTTACCGATGGAATGAAGTTTAATGTCCTTCAGGCACTGACACTGAAATCTGTGCGGATATATCCCAACGGAGGTGGCAATGTGATCGTGCACCTGCGGGTAGGTGGGATTAATGCTCCTCCAATCCAGTCGGATACCTTTGCCATTCCCCTGGGGGTTGCAGATACCGTGCTTGTGCTGAACTGGGATATTCCTCAGGGAAGTAACTACGTGATCAACGCCAGCGGTACCAGCCTTACAGGCGCTACAGGTACCAATGGCCTCTATCGCAACAGTGGAGGCGCGCTCTTCCCCTATGAAGTGCCGGGTGTTATCTCCATTCTCAGCTCTGCCAACAACTCTCCAAGCCTTTATTACTTCTTCTATGACTGGGAGATCGAATCGCTGAACTGCCCCAGCGGCCTGATTCCGGTTCAGGCAGTATTCCTGCCTCCGGTAGCTGTGAATCTGGGTCCTGACGGCACGCAGTGCTCCGGTTTTGTACTGGATGCCTTCGATCCGAGCATCACCAGCTATGTGTGGAACAACGACCCTGCCATTATCTCACCTACCTTTACGGTGAATCAGACAGGTATCTATACAGTGCAGGTAACCAACATAGACGGCTGTACAGATGCGGATACTGTGGTGTTGCTGATTACGCCTTCTCCAAGTGTGGACCTGGGCAACGACAGCTCA
>RDXT01000516.1 GCA_004292985.1 Bacteroidota bacterium | reverse complement strand
CAGCCCCGCCAGCAGCAGGAACCACCAGGTCTGCCAGTAGGGAGGGCGGATTTCGAAGGTAAACTGGGCGCGGCCCGCCTGGCTCCAGGGGTCAGATTCTTTTTTGGCTTCGATGGTGAAGGTATATTTTCCGGGCGGAAGTTTTGGAAAGGTAACGGCCTTCTCCCGGATAGGGCGCTGAAAAGAATCGTCCAGGGGTTCCAGCTTAAAGCGATATTCCACCTGCTGGGGGCTTTTGAGGCTGATGCCGACAAACTCAAAGTCGAGGCGGTTTTCGGAATATGGCAGGCGGAGTTTCACGGGCAAACCTGCTGCATCTGTCTCATACCCAAGCGCTTCCCAGGTAGTGTCCTGTGCGATACGCACCCCGGTAATATAGACCCTCGGCGCGCGGCCCGAAGCATCGCGCCGGGCATCTGAGGGCCGCATAATGGCACCCTCCGCCGTGCCGATCCAGAAATTGCCTTTGCTGTCTTCAAATGCGGCATTGGCATTACACTCCAGGCTGGGCAGGCCATCGCGCTGGGCATAGTGCTCAAAGCTGTGCCGGTCCTGTGAGGGGTTAAAGGTGTTCAGATCGAGGCGGTAAGCGCCGTTTTCGGTGCCGACCCAGAGGTAGCGCCTGCCTTCTTCGGCCAGGGCCACGACCGTATGGGCTCCCGGAGCGCCGCTGATATGTACCCTCAGGGCGGTGTCGCTGCGGATGATGGCGAGTCCGATCGAGCTGCCCACCCAGAGCCGCCCCTGGTAATCGGTCAGGAGGGTGATGACGTTCGCACCCACAGCATTGGCACCGGGGACGCTGCGGCAGGAGTTGTCCTCGATCCGGCAGAGGCCCTTTGCGGTACCTACCCACATCCGCCCCTGGCCATCGCTGCGCAGGGAATAGACGGTATTTTCTTCGAGGCCGTTTTCGGTGCTGAAGCGACGCACAAAACGCTCGCCCTCCTGCACAAAAATGCCATTGTCTGTTCCCACCCAAATGGTTCCTGCCGGATCTTCGGCCACCACATAGACTGCATTGCAGGTCAGCCCCGCAGCGGAGTTAAATATGCGGAAGCGCCCGTTTTCCCGCAGGGTCAGGGTGCCATTGTAGGAAGCGAACCAGAAACGGCCTTTGCGGTCGCGGAGGGTAAAACAGATGTCATTGCCCCCCAGGCCACCTGCTTCGCTGATCTGCTGCACAGGTCGTCCCCCTTCCATAATCGTAATACCCCGGTCCTTGGTGCTGATCCAGATACGGCCTTTTTCGTCTTCGAGAAATGATTTGGCCAGGTTGCTGCTCAGACCATCTTCCATGTTATAGCGTTTGAACACGCCGCCGGGGGTTATCTTAAAAAATCCGCCGCCGTCTGTCCCAAACCAGATATTGCCTTCGTCGTCTATGTTAACGGAGCGCATCTGGTAGTCATGGAGGCGGTATTCGCGGTTAAGCGACTCGAATGCGCCATTGTGGTAGCGGATGATACTTTTGTCGGTGCCGATCCAGAGGCTTGTGTCGGCGAGGTCCTCTGCGATACAGTAAATGGTGTTTTCAGGCAACATCGGCCCTCCCTGCACATTCAGTTCCGGACTTACGCGAAACATTCCCTTTTGCGTACCTACCCATACATCGCCTTTTTTATCCTCTGCCAGGCAGTACACGGGGGTCCGGTCGAGGGCCGGGTGGCTGACAGGGGCATAGGCATGGGGGCCGGTATTCACAAATAATCCCTGCGGTGTGCCGACCCACATTCTGCCCCGGCGGTCCTGCATCAGGCACTGGATCTGCTGCGGGCCGCTGGATT
This sequence comes from Bacteroidota bacterium, assembly GCA_004292985.1. Taxonomy (GTDB): domain Bacteria; phylum Bacteroidota; class Bacteroidia; order J057; family J057; genus RDXT01. The sequence continues at coordinate 2,955 of RDXT01000516.1, read as the reverse complement.
GCTCCCGCTCAAAAACGCCATCTTTCAGCCATACGATCCCTTTGGATTGGGATCCGATCCAGAGCCGCTCCCCGCTGTCTTCTATCAGGCAGGTGATGTCATTTTCGGGCAGAGACTGTTCACCTGCTGTAAAGGTGCGGAAGAGCTTGCCATCGTAGTGTTTGCCATCGCTGACACTGAGGCCATTGTCGGTGGCGACCCAGACCTGCCCTTTGCGGTCGGCCAGAATACCCGACACAAACGCGCCTGTAATCCCCTCTGTCCGGCCAAAATTCTGAAAACGGATACCATCATACTTCACCACACCCCGGTGGGTTCCGAGCCAGAGAAAACCCCTGGAGTCCTGGGCGATGGCCATCACCTGCGACTGGATCAGGTCGTCTTCTGTGGTGTAGCGAACTACATTATATACCTGGGCCAGAGATGCAGAAAAAATACTCCACAGACACAGGAATAAGAGGCAGCGCAGCATAAGGAATGGCTTTTGCTCAATAATACGAAAAAGTGTGGGCAGCTTGAATTATTTCTCTCAATTTGCGCAAAATCTTATTCCCCATGCATCCTCAACTTTCCGCTTCTCCCAAATACCGCCGCTGGCTCAGTCAACTCCTTGCCAACGGCCTCGATATTCAGGAGGTAGAAGAAGTCTATACCCGCTTCCGGCACGATGGCGACCCGCTTTTTTCGCTGCTGCTGCTGCATGCCACCACCCCCGAAGGGGACAAAATACCGCCCATCTGCTTCCTCAAAGGCCCGGTGGTCTCCGTACTGGTATGCCTCATCAACAAAGATACCCGCGAAAAACAGGTGCTGCTGGTGCGCCAGCGACGGATCTGCAATGGCGGACTGATTTATGAAACGGTGGCCGGCATGGTGGATGCTGCCGACGATCCGCATGAAACAGCCGTACGCGAAACCGAAGAAGAAACCGGATTAAAGGTCCTGCCCGAACAGGTGATTCCGCTCAACAGGTCCTCGTATTTTGTCTCTTCGGGCACCTCAGATGAGGATATGTACTTTTATTACTGCGAAATCGAGATGAGCGCGGAGGAAATCCATAGCTTTCACGATCGCCAGCAGGGGGTGGACCACGAACACGAGCGGATTTTCACCTATATCTGCCCGATTCCGGAGGCGCTGAGACTGATTACAAATGTGAATAGCCTGCTGAATATTTACCTCTACCTCGACCAGACCAACCGCCAGACCGAGGCTTCTCTCTACCGGTAAAATGCGGAAGGATCGAGTTCGGCGGTGGCGCTGCCCTCAAGTTGTACGTTTGCCACAATCCCCTCTTCGCCCGCTGCGCAGGAAAGAAGGCGGAGCGAGGCGATCTCACACCTGAGCTTAAGTCCGGGGATGGGAATAAGTTCGCTCAGGGCGAAAATCGCTTGCTGCCGGGCGGCCTCCCACTCCTTGTTAACTTCCTGATTAACAAGCGCTTCCATTGCAGTCAAAGAGCCTCGCCCCACCAGGGCTACGGCTGCCCGCACGGCCAGATTCCGGGAGTTGGTAAACAGGCTCCGGAGTAATAGTTGCGGCTGTCCATTTTCCACGGAAATATCCATCAGCAGGCCCAGGCGCCCCGAAAGGCTGGCACCCTGCCAGCGGCTGAGGCGCGCTGTGGCCGTTGCTTCCATGCGGAGCTGCCCGTTTTGCAAACGAAAGCTGCATTCCTCCAGCGCATACTGTCCATAGTTGTCGGCAAAAGCAAGTCCCGCGAGGCGCTGCGCGAGGGCCTGATAGCTCAGGCAGACTTCGGCTTCGACAAGGGTCGGGGCCACAGGTAGCTCCACTGCGTGATATGCCGGGAAAGCGGGCGGCGCGTCGGCGGGTGTGTCTGTTTGCCCGATGTAGAGGCGGGGACGAAGTGCGGCCTCCAGTTCAATATGGCCCTTTTCTTCCGACAAAAATACCGGACTCACCCGCAAAGACTCCGGTAGCGGGCGCAGCCACAAAGTAGCCGCTTCCCCTATGTCGAGGATAAAAGGATGAAATACAAGCCTCCACGCTTCCCGGAGATGCTGATCCACAGGCAGATCGGCCAGGGTTTGGTCCACCTGGGCGGCCAGGGCATCCATCTGGGCATCGGCGAGGCTGCGCAGCAGCGCCATCGCAGACTTGTCCATAATGCCCGAAGGTCCTGTCTCCCGGTCGAGCTGCCAGCGGGTGTGAGAAACGATTTTCCAGTCGGGCTGCCATTCGATCCGGGTAAAAAATCGCGCCACCAGATCGAGCTGCACACTCACCCGGTCCCTGATCCATTCTCCCGAAAAAAGCGAATGCTCGCGGGGCTGAAGCAATACCTGCACCACAGCCTCCGTAATCACCTCGGTGCCGTCACTGCTGATCTGCACGTCTTCCCGGAGGCTCAGCCGGAGGTGCGCTTTCGCGGGGCCTGCCGACACCTCCCCGTCATGGAGTACGCTCCCGGCCCGAAGCTGCAAAGCCGCTATCAGGCGTTCCCAGGTCATGAAGAGATGAAGGTGCATCATTGAGCGGGGAAAATTAGGGATTTATTGCTTTTCTTGCCGGAGTTTCGCGAAATGAACCACTTTCAGGGTGCAAAAACGCTTGCCGGACATACAAAACCGCCTGACCCGCGCGGGCTACGATACAGGCGAGGCCTATATGCTGGCCCGGCTGGCGCTGGAGCATGTCGCGGAGCTGAGTAATCCGGCGGAGGCCCTCGAAGCCCTGATTCAGGGACTATTGAGGCAGGAACCGATCCAATACCTGACAGGTAAGGGCCATTTTTACGGAAGAGACTTTATCGTCGGGCCGGATGTGCTGATTCCCCGGCAGGAAACGGAGGAATTGGCGGTCTGGATCCGTGACGAAGTGCTGACAAGCAGGCAAAAAAACCCTTATGTATTAGACATAGGTACCGGAAGTGGCTGCATCCCCATCACATTAGACCTGGAATGGAAAGAGAGGGGCCTTCAAGCTACGCTT
>RDXT01000975.1 GCA_004292985.1 Bacteroidota bacterium | reverse complement strand
TGCACGGAGCTTATATTTTCTCTAAAAAACCTCTGTGTAACTCCGTGCATCACCGTGGTCCTCTGTGTCCCAAAAAAATATGGCAATTATCCTCACAGAAGCAGAAGCCAAGACGCTTCTCCAGAAAGTCCTCAGCTACTCCAAAGCCGACGAGTGCGAGGCCAACCTGTCGGGCGATGTGAGCGGGAACATCCGCTACGCCCGCAACGCCGTATCGACGAGCGGCTCCCGCGCCAACCAGAACCTGGTGGTACAGTCGGCATTTGGGAAGAAAGTCGGCGTGGCTACGATTGACGAGTTCGACGATGCCTCGCTGGAAAAAGTGGTGCGTCGGGCCGAAGAACTCGCCCGGTTGGCCCCCGAAAACCCCGAACACATGCCCGTTTTAGGGCCGCAAACGTATCTGAAAAGCAACGGCTCGTTCCAAAGTACGGCCAATCTTAGTGCCGATGCCCGCGCCGATGCCGTTGCCAAAAGTCTTGCTCTGATGGGACCACAAAACCTGACAGCCGCAGGCTTCATGGAAGACGTTCACGCGTATCGGGCCATGATGAACTCGAAAGGGTTGTTTGCATACTACCCCTTTACGAACGTAAACTTCTCGCTGACCGTCCGCACGGCAGACGGCAAGGGGTCGGGCTACGTGACGCGGGGCTACAGTGACGTGAACAAGCTCGATACGGCCTCGCTCACGCGCATAGCCGCCCAGAAAGCGGTGGCTTCGGCAAGTGCGGTGGCGCTGGAGCCGGGCAAATACACCGTGATTCTGGAAGCAACCGCAGCCGCCGTGCTGATGGAGCAGTTGTTCTTCAACATGGACGCCCGCTCTGCCGACGAAGGCCGGTCGTTTCTGAGCAAGCCCGGAGGCAAAACCAAGCTGGGCGAAAAAATCGTGGACCCCCGCGTAACTATCTACTCCGACCCTACAAACGCCGAGTTGCCCGGTTCACCGTGGTCGGGCGATGGTCAGGCGCAGGAGCGAGTTACGTGGATCGACAAAGGTGTGGTTCGGAACATGGCGTATTCGCGGTATTGGGCGCAGAAGCAGGGTAAAAAGCCGGTACCGTTTCCTAGCAACGTGATTATGGCTGGGGGCACGGCATCTCTTGAGGACATGATTAAGAGCACCCAACGCGGTATTCTGGTCACCAAA
>RDXT01000974.1 GCA_004292985.1 Bacteroidota bacterium | reverse complement strand
AGGCAGCGCTGCACGCCCGCCCCACCGCTGGGCGGCCAGTAGTAGGTGATGAGGAGAAATTTCTTCATTGTTGGTCCCGGTTCTGCGAAGGCCAGCGCGAATGTACGGGAATCCCGGCGGTTTTTTTACTGTTGGCTATTGACGGCCCCTGTTGGCAAACACGCCTAACAATACATTGGTCAGATACACCAACTGTCCAAAGATAAACAGCAGAGTCAGCACATATATCACATTCCCGATCAATTCGTGCTGCCCGCTTATATCGGCTGAAGGGGCGATACCAACGTAGGTAACTACAGCGATGAGAAGCGTAGTGATAACCGTAATCAGCACATGGACCCAGGTAATAACAACCGAATACAATAGTTTCCGGGTCAGGAAGTATAGCATCCCAAAGCAGGTAAGCAGCAGGGGAATGATCCATATCATCGTGGACAGCGGAATGCTGAACATCATTTTGTCTTGAAAGTCTATGCTTGCAGCCGGGGCTGCTGCTACCGCTGCAAGCATGATGAGGGCTGTGAGAAATAACAGTCCGTATGGACTTTCTTTGACATTCAGGATAGACTTCATAGGGTATTGGCTTAGGTTAAAGATCAGATGAGGCCTTATCAGTGACAAAAGTTGGACATAGCATCGTCTCCGGGCCGCCTGGGGTCCATATTTCTGCACGTCGGCATGGTATTTTTCCCAAAAATCTCCTTCAATCTCTTCCCTGAAATCCGGGTGACAGACAAGGCGAAGGATGGCCATAGCCCGCTTCGGGGGCTGGTTTTGCTCATGTGGTTTCATACGGCCAATCGGTTGCTGGAATGGCGTTCCAGAGATTGTTGCGTTGTTCTTTTTTCTGAGCCAGTGCTTTCTGGCCACTTTCTGTGAGGGTATAGTAACGCTTGGCTTTGCCTCCCCGCTCCTGGGTGGCTTCCCCAAAGGCAGACTGTATCCAGCCTTTGGCCTCCATGCGCTTGAGCACGGTCTGCACAGCTCCGATGGCAGCTGAACGCCCGGTTCGCTTTTCCATCTCGTCAATAATACCGATGCCATAGGCTTTGCCATTCATGATGGCAACCATATAAAGCACCAACTCTTCAAACTCTCCCATTTCTGCCAGGATGATATTTACCTCAAATGTAGTATTCTTTTTTATATTTACAA
>RDXT01000515.1 GCA_004292985.1 Bacteroidota bacterium | reverse complement strand
GTGCCCATATCTATCAGGGTCAGGTCAGGCGATAGGGCTGAAGATTTTTTCAGTTCCTCTATGACATAACAGCCTACCCCATCGTCGCTGCGCACCGGGTTGCCAAATCCCAGAATGGCTGTTTTTTTCATATGGTAATGGAAAGATGCACCCGCAATTTACTGAAAAATTGCGGGTGCAGGGTCATCGTTCGGATAGGCTCAGAGCTTAAACTGGGCGAGTTTTTCGCCGGTTTTGGCATCGTGGGCATGTACGGTACATACGAGGCAGGAGTCGAAAGAGCGTGCGACCATGCCTACTTCGACCGGATCGTGCGGATCTTCGATTTCGATGCCGGTGAGGGCAGCCTCGATCGGACCCGATTTGCCCTGCTCATCGTTGGGACCTACGTTCCAGGTGGTAGGGGCCATGACCTGATAGTTTTTGATCACGCCATCTTTCACTTCGATCCAGTGGGCGAGTGCGCCGCGGGCCGCTTCGGTAGCGCCAAAGCCCATGCCGTCGCGCTCTTCGGGTTTGATATAAAACTCGCCGTCGAGGTCAATCTGCGACAGCCACTGGTTGATAAATTCATAGAGGCGGGGCGCTTCGTGTACACGCGCGAGGGTGCGGGTGAAGACACTGGGGCCCATTTTCTGGATAATGTCGCCAAAGAGCGGATCCTGAATCTGATGGCTCAGGTTTTTGGGGTTGGCGTTCATGATCACGCGGGAAAGCGGACCTGCCTCGGCGGCGAAATTGTCGTAGCGGGGCGCTTTGGACCAGCTGTATTTGCCGTTGAAGTCGGAGTCGGCCAGGTGATGCGACTGCACGGGTGTGGGGAAAGGCTCCTTCCAGGGGTGAGCAGCAGGCACATCGGCGTACCAGGAGTGTTTTACGTGCTCCTGAATCTTCATGTGGTCAAATTCGCTCCAGTTTTTACCGTCAAAAAATCCTGAAGCACTGATCAGGGCCTTGTTGCGGCCTTCAACGGTCGGATTGTTGTACAGGTCTTTGTGGAGATAGGTACCATAGGCCAGGAATTTGCCCACGCCCTGACCGAATGTATCGAGACCAAACTCCAGGCTTGCGCGGATAAAGAGACCCAGGTCGCTGTTGCGCTGGCTTTCATTTTCCTCCACCCATGCCATGAGATCGTCCCAGCTTTTTACCCGAAGGTAGCGCTCGATGGAGCAGCCCAGCCACACGGGTTCGAGCCAGTCATTGCGGAAGTGGTTCATGATGGCATGTGCGCGGGTAATATCCTTGAGGGTAGGCGCACACATCACACCGCCGGGCACCATATACGAAGAGTGGGGCCACTGGCCGCCAAAGAGGGCATACACCTCCACCGGACGGCCCGAAGCCGTAACCCCTTTCTGGAAGGAAGTACCCACATAGGCTGCGAAGCGCTTGACTACTTCGGCATAGAGGGGTTTGTTGGCAAATTTTTTGTTTGCCATGTCGGTAGCGAAGATGGCATAAAACCAGCGCGGAATAGACTGGATGGTCTCTGTCGCCTGCCCGATGGCCCTGAGCAGCAGGGCATTGGGAGAGAGCTGGGTTTTCCAGGCCGTATCGAGCGCCGAAGAAGCACAGTAGAGGTGTGATCCGCCGCAGATACCGCAGATACGCGGTGTCACGATCAGTCCCGACTGTGGGTCTTTTCCTTCCATGATTTTTTCGAAACCACGGAACATCGCTGCCTGGGTATGTGCGCGGGTTACCACGCCATTTTCCATATAGACCTTGACATCGAGGTCACCCTCGACCCGGCCTACGGGAGAAATATTGAGTTCTTTGATCTGGCTTGACATAGTAGGTAATCGTCCTTGATAAGAATGGAGATAAGCAAGGGTTTACTTGGAGGTCTGGAAGTGCTCCTGGTCCACGCCGAAGGTTCTTTCTACGGCACCCATGACTTTTTCGACACCGGCACGGGTGTAGTAGCCGAGGCGGGAAACACCTGTAGGCACATCTTTGGGCAGGAATCCGAGGTATTTCAGGCTCTTAAACACGCTTCCTTTAACCAGGTCGTGGTGCGGGAAGCCCGGCTCTGTGCAACCCAGGCAAGGGTGATTTGCGCGGGTTTTGCTCGACTGGCGGTTCCAGAGGATCCGGTTACAGCTCGCGCGGGTCATCGGTCCGCGGCAACCTACTTCATAAAAGAGGCAGCCTCCGCGTTTTCCGAAGTGGCCGTCCACCTTTTGGGCAAAGCTGATGGCATTGGGGCAGCCCGTCTGCACGAAGTCAGTGAAGAAGGTTTTCGGACGATGGAAGTCATCCACCAGCACATCCTTGATACGGCCTGTGGAGATCGCTACCAGAATCTGGGTGATCCAGTCCGGGTGGGCCGGGCAGCCGGGGATGTTGATGACGGGCAGGCCGCCTTTCGACACATAATTTGCGCCGAGGAAACCGCCTTTGTCTTTTTTGTGAAACTGCATACCTGTGCTCTCGCTGGGGTTGGGAGGCACCGCCGGGATACCGCCCCAGGTCGCGCAGTCGCCGATGGCCACCACAAAACCTGCTACAGCAGCCAGTTCGCGCACCCAGTCCTGCATCGGACGGTCGCAGAAATAGTTCATCGTACCCGTGCCATTAGGCCCCTGTACAATCGAACCTTCATACACCAGAATATCCATCTGCACCTTTCCGGCCAGAATGTCCCGCAGAAGATCGCTTACCTGATCTCCGATTTCAAGACCGATGGAGGGGTGCCAGAGAATATTGACGCCAAAGTCTGTGACCAACTCCACAACGGTTGGTTCTTCGGCATTGAGGAAGGACATGGTGTTGCCACTACATGCGCCCCCCTGCAACCAGAGTACATTAGCCATAGATTTGAAAGTTTGCGATAAAGCAGTCTGATAAATGTAGTCGTCGCTGATAAATGTAGGGATTAAACCCGGATTAGAAAATTTTTCCTACAAAAATTAGAAAATTTTTCCTAATTTAGATTCGTTCCACATAAGGCAGCAAAAAAGACTGCTCAGCGCATAATATCGGCGGGTTGTACCTCTGTGGCATACTCTTCGCGGCCGCGCTGGGTCATGTAGGGACTGATGAGCGACCAGACGCCTTGTTTGAAGTGGGTCTCTGTGGTGGGCTGTCCTTTGAGCACCTGCTGGGGCATCCAGAATACGATGCTCATCCAGATGCTGCGGGTGAGGGAGTCGTAGATGCCTTCGATCGGCTCGGGCTGAAGTACACCCCGCTGCACGTAGTAGTCGAGCCGCTTGCGGATCTGGATCAGCATTTTGCCAACCATCTGGTGCCAGCGGTCCATGATGTTGGGGTACGAGCGCTCGACTTCGAAGAGGTCTATGAGGTAAAATTTGTAGCGGGTAAAAAAGCTGTAGTACTGTGTCAGTTGCTGGTTGAAATCCGAGAGGGTCGGATTGAGCAGATATGACGCCAGGATATGGGCAAATTCTTCAAAAAGCCTTTCATAGACAGAGCTAACGATGGCTTCTTTATTTTTGAAGTGATAGGCGAGGTTACCCACGCTTATGCCGGACTCGTCTGCGATGTGTTGTAAACGCACATTGGCTACCCCGCTTTCATTAAACAGCCGGATAGCCGCATCCAGAATCCTTTGTTTGGTGGATGTACCCATCGGTATTCAGTTTAACGATAGATCAAAGTCAGCTATATCTACACAGAGGGTTCCACGCTGGTCTTTGGCAGCCAGGCGCCGCATATAGAAAGCCATCTGGTGTGCCCGTTTGGGGCAACTGTGGCTGGTGATGCGGCGGCGGATAAATTTCAGCGGGGTTTTATGGTGGGCAAACAGCAGGATGACTTCCCAGGCACCTTTGCGGCGGCTTACGTTTTCAATCACTGCGGTATCGCTCAGCCAGAGGTCGTCATGATAAAAGCCCATGTCTCTCCTGCCTCCCAATGTTTCTGTGAACATCAGGTTGCTCAACCCATCCAGCATACGCGCATACAGGGCAGGGTGCAGGTGAAAAACAGGCTTCATCGTGAGTAGCTTCTATCAGGAAGGCAATTTAGGAAAAGTTTTCCAAGTATAACTGTTCAAATTCCCGGGTCCCCATATCTGTAAACCAGGGTACGAACAAAGCCCAGAGCATCTGCCGGAAAGGCTCATAGGCGGTGTCAGGCGCTCCTTCTGTCTGCTGGCGGTACATCCACAGGTCGGCGGTCATCCAGAACTGCCGGGCCAGCAGGTGCAGTTCGGGCACAGAGCCTGCCTGTCGCAGGGCGCCGCGCGACTGGTTAAACTGGAGGGCCATCTCCATCTGGCGGATCTGCCAGGAGATGTGTTGCTGCTGCGCTGCCTGTATCAGCGGGAAGGCCCGCATCACCTCCAGCGTATCCACATAAAAAAAGCGGTATTCCTGCTGGAGTTTAAACAAATGTGTGATCAGGCGCTCGATGTCCTGAAAGAGGGGCAGCACCCGGAATTCTGCCAGCAATTGCTCCTGCATCTGCACCAGTTGCTCCCACACCGCTTTCACGAGGGTTTCTTTGTTGCGGTAGTGATAGGTCATGTTCCCCAGACTCAGGCCTGCCTCATCCGCAATGTGCTGCAGGCGCACGTTGGCGATGCCACCCCGGTTGAAGCAGCGAATCGCAGCCTGTAGGATTTTCTGCTTGGTGGGGAGCTGGGACATGGGGGGTATGGATTAAGAGAATTGCATAATAACTGTCCATTACTCCGCCAACAGCACCTGCCAGGCTTTGTCAATCTCGCCGTTGGCGATGCAGATTTTGGCGTAGCGGTGCAGATGCGGCCCACGCTCCTGGGCATTGC
>RDXT01000514.1 GCA_004292985.1 Bacteroidota bacterium | reverse complement strand
ATCTATGTGAATAAAGCCTTTGTCGAAATGTTTGGCTATGACTCGGTGGAGGAAGTGCTGAAACTTGAACCCAATGAACTATATGTGGACACTTCCCGCCGCTACGACTTTGTGCGGCACATGAAGGACAATTCGCATTTTATCAACGAAGAAGTAAAGTATAAGCGCAAGGATGGCAGCACCTTCTGGGGTCTGATCAGCAGCATTAAAAGTGAAAATGAAGATACCGGGGAACTGTATTTCGATGGCGCGATCCGCGATGTTACGGCCCTGCGCGAAGCCGAGCGTAAACTCAGAGACCAGTACGACGAGCTGGTGCTGGTAAACGAAGAGCTTCAGAAAGTAAATACCGAGCTGGATAGTTTTGTCTATAAATCCTCGCACGACCTCCGCGCACCGCTGGTGTCCGTGCAGGGGCTGATCAATGTGGCCCGGATGGCGTCGAGCCCGGAGGAGCGGGACAACTACCTCCTGCTGATGGAGAAAAGCATCGCCAAACTCGACAATTTTATCAAGGACGTGATTTCCTACTCGCGCAACACCCGCCTGGAGCTGCTGCACGAAGAAGTAAATCTGACAGAGATGATCGAGGGCGCTTTTCTCAGCATGAATTACCTCGAAGGCTGCCAGGACATCGAGCGGGAAACGGATCTGGGCGAGGGCATCATACACTCCGACCCGCGCCGCCTGGAGGTGATTCTCAACAACCTGATTTCCAATGCCATCCGCTACCGGGATCCTGCAAAAAATCCTTCACGCATCCGTATTGCCTCCCGCGAGGACGCAGATATGTATGTGATTGAAGTCGAAGATAACGGCATCGGAATCGAGCCACAGTTTCAGGAGCGGATATTTGAGATGTTTTTCCGGGCGACAAAAAAGAGCCAGGGATCCGGCATAGGCCTGTATATCGTGCGGGAGGCTGTTCAAAAGCTGGGGGGTAAAATTTCTGTGCAATCGGTACTGGGCCAGGGCACGCTCTTCCGCATCGAACTTCCCCGCCATATCTGATATTTCTTTCTGCGACCGTGCAACCTTTTGGCCGCACTTTGTTACCTTAGCCTATGATGGTAAAGCGACAAAGCGACCGGAGTGTGTACAGTGTCAGCGAGCAGGACCAGCAAATGATCCAGGGCTGTGTGGCCGGGGACAGGCTGGCACAAAAAAAGCTCTACGATCGCTACAAAGATGCGATGTACACCCTTTGTTTCCGGATCACAAACGATCCGGAAGCTGCACAGGATGCCCTCCAGGAGTCCTTTATCGGCATTTTTCGCGGCATTCATCTGTTCCGGGCCGAATCTACTCTCGGTGCCTGGATCAAGTCTATCGTGGTGCGGACCACCTACCGCCATGTGCGCCGCCAGATTCAGCATGAGCCTTTGGAGCAGGTCTCCCGCGAAGAAAGCGCGGACTGGGGCCATGAGTTAGATGCAGGATACCTGGCCGAAGCTATCCAGTCCCTGCCCACAGGCTACCGGATGGTGTTCGTGCTGATCGAGGTGGAAGGTTACTCACACAAAGAAGTCGCCACGATGCTCGGTGTCTCGACCGGCACCACCAAATCACAGCTTTTCCATGCCAAACGCCAGCTCCAGTTTAAACTTAAAGCCCTGGGCGTGTATCCATGAACGAAAAGAACCGGCATACCCTCGACAAAGCCCTGCGCAAGCTGCCGCAGCACAGCGCGCCTGAAGACGCATGGGCACAGATTGAAGCTTCGCTCTCTCACGAATCGTCTGAGACCGCACCCATGCGCGATGCGCTGAAAAAACTCCCGCTGTATGAAGCGCCCGAAGGGGTCTGGCCCCGGATCGAGTGGCAGTTGCAGGCAGGGATGCGGGTGGTCAGGCGGCATTCGCTGCTGGCAGCAGCGGCAGTGGCCCTGTGTATTGTCAGCATCGGGGCGCTGGGCTATTATCTGCGGCAAGCACCAGAATCTTCCGCGCCTCCGCTCCAGCTTTCGGAGCGCCAGCAGCGCGGCCAGGTGCATCTGACAGAGGCAGAAATTGCGGTATATCAGTCTGAAATTGCGGGGGCGGGCCATTCGCTCGACTCCTGCCTCAAGCTTAATCCGGAGGCGGGCAAGGAGCCTGACATTGCGGCTGCCCTCGTGGTGCTGGGCCAGGTGCGCGACAGCCTGAGGCAGTCGCTGGAGATGGAGGCGGATACGGCCGCGCAGCGGCTGAGGATGCGGCATAGCCTGCTTCAGGAGGCATTGCGGAGCCGCGTTTGTCCCTGAACGGGAGCGGTGTGCCCTTCGGGCCGGACTACGAAAAAAAATAAATACATACGCTTGTATGCTACAAAGATGTCGGTCCGCTGGACCGGGCTTCGCCTGGGGGACGGACGCGGCTCCACCTGTGTTTTTTTGCCGCCGGACTACGCGCAGGCCCTCGCTCGGAAGCCGAAGTCCGGCGGAACGGGATCTCGCGGAGCCGCCTTATTCTTCGATGCTGAGCATGCCCAGTTCCGAAGCCATAACAACGCCTTTCAGCTTGTCATCTTCGTCGTCGAGTTCTTCTTCACTCACTTCGAGGATGCGCAGCGATTCGCCATCAATGTCGTCGGTTTCAAAGTCGCGGACAAGCTCCAGCGCTTCCTCAGGACTTTCGGCCATCACTACATAGGAGGTAATGAAATTAGGGTCTTCCCCTTCTTCGAGGATTCCCTCGGCAAAGCGACCGGAAACCAACAGCGAAAAAGGCTTGGCCTTCTCGGAGGTCATATTTTTGATGCGGCGCAGCAGATCGAGGGCATCTATCTGGGTGCGGTCAAATTCGAGTGCGATGTAGATATGCTCTGTGGCAGACGCTTCATCTTCGTCCTCCTGCAGGTATGCATCGGCGATCAGGGTGTGAATTTCGCCCAGCGCGAAAGTTTCAGACTCATTTTCGGCCATAGCGATCAGTTCCTCCTTTTCATTGGCGAGTTCGATGATCAGGTCAAAGCGACCCATATCATAGAGAACTTTCACCTGAAGGTTGATGGCAGGCACGACCAGTTCCATGTCTTCGACTTGTTCGAGCAGGCCCAGGGCCTTTTCAAACTCCCCTACGCGGGAGTAGGTAACGGCACGGTGCAGGTTTACATAGTCAGGCATGTTGTCTGGGAGCGACTCGGCCTTGTCGAGGTATGCCAGGGCCTGCTCGGTGTTGCCGGACTGGGACTCCAGCTCTGCCAGCGGTACATAAAACTCCCAGTGGTCGGGGAATTTGGCGATGCCGTTGATGAGAATGGCTTTGGCCTCGTCGCCTTGCTGAAGGCTTTCGTTTACAGAAGCCGCAAGGCTGAATCCTTCGGGCACTTCTGCTTCCATCAGTTGAGCGGCGATGCTGAGGGCTTCTTCGTCATCTTCTTCGGCGAGGAGATCGAGCGCACGGCCCATCAGCTGTTCTATTTCTTCCTGGGTTAGTTTCGGCATGAAAATCAATCGATTGAAATGTGCGGCAAAGATACGAAATAAATCAGGGCACCCCAGAGGCGGTAATATTTTTTCGGATCATGTAAGATAGATACAAAAAAACCCGGATGCATCGCAGGTATGCATCCGGGTTTTGTCACTCAGCAAACAGCATCAGCGGACGACAAGCACCTCGCCCCGGCGGTACACCTGCTCACCCGAAGGGGATTCGTAGGTAAGTTGCCAGCTATAGTAGCCTTCAGGGGCGGGCTGCCCCTCCTGTGAGCCATTCCAGGCCTCGCCGGGGCGGGCCAGGGTAGCAATCAAACGGCGGGAGGGGTCATAGATCCGGAGCGCATAGTTCTGTACTTCGCAGACCATCTCGATGTTAAACACATCGTTGATGCCGTCTCCGTTGGGGGAGATGGCCGAAGGCACAAAATTGATGCAAGCCTGATCAGATGTCTCATTCGCCTGATCCTGAGCGAGGACGGTAATCTTAAGAGAGCAAAGCAAGAGCAGAAGAAGGGAAAAGCGAATCATAGCACAACGTCCGTCAACTCGTTAATCATTTGAAAAGAACAGTCTAAACTACATAATGTTCTATGTGAACAAACTGATTCCTGACGCGAACTGTACAAAATACTGTGTGAATGAACATTTCCCGGCTACGAATATTCAATGCTCGTTCAGTTTATCACCGGATGCGCATTTTCAGGGCCTGCACATTTTCCAGCACTTCTTCCCGGCTGAGGTTGCGGAAATGCGGAGGCAGCAGGTCTTTGGAGGTACACTCCAGGATCGCGGCATAGTTCATCAGCTCGATTTCTTCCGGATAGGTCGGCGGCAGGAAGTCGTTAAACACCTGGGCCACAATGTCCACGGTTACCTCGCTGATTCCCAGGCTGGCAGCTTTAAATTTGGCACGGGTGAGCGCCGCCTCCATATCTGCACCGGAGCGGATGGTCATATCGTCCAGAAACTCGTCGTCGAAATCCTCCACTTTCAGTTCCTTAATGCCGCATTTTTTCAGCATAACAGAGAACATTTCCTTTTTCTCCTCCAGGCTTTCGGGATAAAAGAGGGCAATGTGCTCTTCAGCGCGGCCCTGGCGCTTGAAGTCCACGGGCATCAGGTCGGGGCGGGCCGTCACGAGGAACCAGATGATGCGTCCGCGGTTTTCGGTGTCGCTCATAAAGCTGGCGATCATCGAGAAAATGCGGCTGTTTACGCCTGATCCGCCCTCGTCGCTGCGGCTGCCCAGGTAGGCATCGGCCTCGTCTATCATCACGGCCACAGGTGCCATCGCCTTGAGGATTTTGAGCACTTTTTGCAGGTTGCCTTCAGACTGGCCCAC
>RDXT01000513.1 GCA_004292985.1 Bacteroidota bacterium | reverse complement strand
GCTTCCGACTTCTCGGCCTATGGCAGCTATACCTATGACGATATGCCCCCGGGCCAGAAAGACCCCGCTTTGCAGCAGTTTTCGATGGCTGCCCGCGAACCCGATCTTTTGCCCGTGCTGAAAGAAATCCTCGCCCTGGTGCCCGACCTCAAAATTATGGCCACACCCTGGTCGCCGCCCGCCTGGATGAAAAGCAATGATAACCTCGCCGGAGGAAGTCTCAAGCCGGAATACTATGCCGTGTATGCTCAGTACTTTGTCCGCTACCTTCAGGCCATGCAGGCAGAAGGGATCCGGATAGATGCCATTTCGCCGCAAAATGAACCCCTGCACAGCGCGGCTGCCTATCCCTGCCTGAGCATGAGCGCGGAGGAGCAAAAGGTATTTGTGCGCGACCATCTGGGGCCTGCCCTTCAGGCTGCAGGACTGGGCACCCGCATCATCCTGTATGACCACAACTGCGACCGCCCCGATTATCCCATCCAGATCCTCGACGATCCCGCTGCCAAAGCCTTCGCCGATGGTTCTGCCTTCCATCTCTACGGCGGCGACATCTCCGCGATGAGCCAGGTACATGCCGCTCACCCTGATAAAAACCTCTACTTCACCGAGCAGTCGGGCGGGGCCTGGGCACCCGATTATGGAGGCAACCTGCGCTGGTATGCCCGCAACATGATGATCGGCGCGCCCCGCAACTGGAGCCGCAATGTGCTTTTCTGGAACCTTGCGCTGGACAGCCGTTACGGCCCCACCAACAAAGGATGCAGCGATTGCCGGGGCGTCATTACCCTCGAAGGAAGCCAGATTACCCGCAATGAAGAGTATTATGCCCTGGCGCAGGCCTCCCGATTTGTGCGGCCCGGATCGCTGCGGATCTCCAGCGAAGGCGGGAGCAACAGCCTCATTCACGTGGCTTTCCTGACTCCGGAAGGTAAAAAAGTGCTGCTTGTACTCAATGATGCCGAGACAGAACAGGTCTTTTCCATCCAAACGGGCAACAAATACCTTTCCACACGTCTGCCAGGTGGCTCATGGGCTACCTATGTCTGGTAAGGGCTGTTATTTTGCGCGGTAAAGCGGTGGTAAGTCCCTGATAAAGAGGGTGCTGGAGTCTTCGTAGAACCGCACGAAGTCAGATGCGCTGGGATGTGCGGGATATGGGCCGAATACATGGTCGGGACGGTCATTGCGCCAGACCAGGGCATAGACAATCTCGCTTGACAAAGAGTCGCTTTTGACAGCATTTAGCAATACATCAGTCCACCAGTTGGGGGTAGAAATGGTATTTTGCCCCGTTTCAGTCAGCGCCGCAACTTTGTTGTGTTCGCGGGCCAGCTCGCCCAGCATCGCCAGCCTGCGGGTAAGATCTGCCGGATTACCCTTGGGCGATACATCGTGATAGTCGTCCATGCCCATCAGGTCCACATATTCATCACCGGGATACCGCTCCAGATAGTGGGCCTTGTCGGTAAAAATATCGGTTGAGTAGGCGTAGAGCAGGTTATGGAGGCCCCGTGTGTCGCGCAGATATTTCACTGTAAAATGCCAGAGCGCCTTGTACTGTTCGGGCGTACATTGGTTGGCTCCCCACCAGAACCATCCCCCCGTATGCTCATGAAAGGGCCGGAAAATAATGGGTACAGGTCTGCCTTTAGATTGGATTTTTTCAATGTAGTCAGCCACTTCGTCCAGGCGCTTCACATACTCGGCATGCAAAGGGCCACCCGGAAGGATGGCAGGCACCGCCGGGGTAGTGTCCCAGGAGTCGCCGCCCGTCAGCGGGTTGTCGAGGTGCCAGCTGATGGTGTTGATACCGCCCATTTCATAGGCATGAATCATCCATTTGCGCATTTTCCGGAAACTGACCGTATCAATATTAAATCGCCTGCTGCCCAGTTTGCTCAGGTCCCAGCCAAAGACCGCCGGGAAATCCCCGCAGACATCGTTCACATCGGCACGAAGGCGGGCGGCATTCCAGCCGATTCCATAGGCCAGCGCATCCTGGTGGCCAAACATCAGTCCCCGGCCGCGCAGACCGTGGAGGTTGAGGTACAGGTTGCGGGTCTCTTCCGTCGCCTGAGGATCGGTAGGCGATTGTGCCGGGAGCTGTAATGCGCTCAACATCAGCAGAAAAGGCAGGATTCGCACAGAAAAATGCATAGCAGGGAGTAGTTAAGACAAGTAAAAGCCCAGGGGATAAATGATATATTCGATAAAAAATAAGCCCCAGAAAAAAAGATAAAAGCGCTTCACCTGTTTGTCGTCCGAGACCTGGAGCGCACGTGCCTGCCACCAGAAGAGCAGCAGCGCAATCAGGTGTGTGCCCACAAAGTAAAGTTTGGCAGGTAAATAGCCTGTCAGCGCCGCAGCGATTACACAGACATAGGCCGCAGATACCACCAGCACGCCCGCCAGAAAAGCCCTGCGACGACCCGCTTTGACTGCCAGCGTACCAAACTGATACTCAGCGTCTCCCGCTGTATCCGGGATGTCCTTAAACCAGGCGATTCCCAGGCTAAAGGCAGCTACAAACACGATCAGGGGGATAATATCTGCCGCAGTTCCCATGCCGCCGCTGAGTTCGTAGCTGAAGTGAAGATAAAAACCCACATTCACCAGCAGGCCCCGCACCAGGGTAATTGCCGCCGCCGCAAGGATATGGCTGCGCTTGAACTTGAGCGGCGGAAGCGAGTAGGCCGTGCCGATGGCCATAATCAGAAAAATCAGGCCCGTAAATCCCGGATGAAAGGGCAGGGTAGCCACTATGGCGATTACCCCGCAGACTATCACCACATTCAGGGCCTGCCTGCGGCTGAGTCTGCCCGCCGGAATCGGCAGCCAGGGTTTGTTGATCACGTCCACCTCTACATCCGACCACTGGTTGAGGCCCGTGATGTAAATATTGCAGGCCCAGGCACTTAGCAGGCTCAGCGCCAGCACAAATCCGCTTCCCGCTCCCTCCGGACTGCCGTGAAGGGCAATCAGGTACAGGGCAATGATGCTCAGCGTGCTGCCAATGATGGTGTGCGGGCGGCTGAACTGCCACAACGTAATCAGAAACCTCATAATACAATGCTACTATAAAAAATGAATTTACAGACAAAAAAGACCTGTTTGCCCCGGGAATCCCGTATCTTTCGTAGTGATTTCGACTGACTTGCAGATGCTGGGCGTGCTGGGGGCAATGGTGCTCCTGCTGACCCTTTGTATGGAAACTCTCGCACGGAGGCAAATGTTGCCGCAGTGGCTGAGCCGGAAGATATTACATATCGGTGCGGTAGGCGCATGCGCTGTGGCACCCCTGTGGGTGAAAGACATCGGCCTGCTGATAGTGGTAGTAACTCCCGCAACGGTGGCATTGCTGTTTTTGGTGGCCAAAGGTTACCTCTTCCGGGGCGACGATGGCCGCCGGAGCTGGGGAATCGCCCTTTTCCCGGTGGCATACCTGGTTTTGCTGGTCTTTTTTCCGGAAAACCGCCGGCTGATTGTGATTCCGATGGCCATTCTGGCCATCTGTGATGCGGCGGCGGCCTTCGCCGGGCAGACCCTCGCCCGCTCCTATGTAAATCTCACGGGCGATCAGAAATCGCTGACAGGCAGTACAGCATTTACCCTGAGTGCCTTCGCGCTGCTCACCGCCTTTCAGATAGGGGCTGCGCCGGAACTGCATCCTTTTCCCGAAACGCCGTTCCTCCTGCTGATTCCGGTCATCCTTTTTATCTCCCTGCTGCTGGCGGCTACCGAGGCGATGGGGTCCTCCGGTTTCGACAACCTCTGGGTGCCCTTCGCTGCCCTGTTTTTGCTCTGGAAAGTGCCTGTTATCAGCCCGGAAACGAACCTTTCCCTCCTGCTGGCCCTGCCGCTGGCCTTGCTGTTTGTGTGGTTTACCCTCCGGCGGAGATCGCTCAGCCCCGATGGCGCTGTGATGGCGGTCATTACAGGCTTCTGGATTCTCTACTTCGCAGGCGCACAATGGCTGCTGCCCCTGTTTTTCTTCTTTCTCAGCAGTTCTGCCCTCAGCCGCCTGCACCGCAGCAAAACCGCCGCCGCTGATGCCAAACACAGCGCAGCCCGCGACTACCGCCAGGTGCTCTGCAACGGAGGGGTATATGCGGCCCTCGGCACCTTGTCGGGAGAGATGCACACATTATATATATGTATGGCGGTTTCGCTGGCTACCAGCACTGCCGATACCTGGGCTTCGGAGATCGGAATATACTTCCGGGGAAAAACCTGGGACATCCTCCGGCTGCGGCCTGCTCCGGTGGGCCTTTCGGGTGGCGTGAGCCTTCAGGGAACCCTCGGTGGACTGATGGGCGCAGGGGCCGTGGCGCTGCTGTGTTATGTGCTTCTGCCTGAGCGGCCCTCATTATCCGTGATTGCCTTTGTTACCCTCGCGGGTTTCTGCGGGATGCTGCTCGACAGCATAATCGGCGCAGGCCTTCAGGCGCGCTTCCGGAGCAAAGAAGGTACATTAAGCGATACAGCCCAGCCTCAGTCGAGCCTCGACTCGGGTTTTGTATGGCTGGGTAACGATGGGGTAAATATTCTGAGTAATGTCATTGCAACAGCCCTTAGTGCCTACGTTTTGCAATTTCTTCCATGACGGTGGAGGCGTGCTCGATCGAGTTTTCGATAAACCACTTATTTGTATAAAGCCCCCCGCAGACGGTGCCCGCCAGAAATACATTGGGCAGATTTGACTCGAAGGTCTGCTCGTTGCGTACCGGCATACGCCAGGCATCATCCGTAAACTTCAGACC
>RDXT01000973.1 GCA_004292985.1 Bacteroidota bacterium | reverse complement strand
AAACAATCAGGTTGGAGTTGGCAATAACGTTCTGCGAAAGATCGCCGGGCATCACAATCCCCGACGCTGGCATCCCGAAATAGCTTCCGTCGGGATTGTAAATGGGGTTAATCGGCAAAATTAACGGAGCTGAATACTGCGGGGCACCAAACGCCAGCGAACCCTCGGCACCACCAAACGGACCGCGTTGCACGATGTTGGAGCCTGTCAGCCCGGCATCGAGCGTTACCTTGTTATTGAGCTTGGTGGTCAGGTTCAACTTGCCCGAAAACCGCTGAAAATCAACGTTGCGCAAAATAGCATCCTGCTTGTTATACGCTCCCGACACGTAGTAGGTCGTACGGTCGTTGCCGCCCTGCACCGAGAGGTCGGCGTTGCTAATGCTGCCGGGCCGGTAGGCTTCCCCCTGCCAGTTATACGATGGTAGTGCCGCAATGGCCTCATCACTCAGGTCTAAGCCCAAATTGAGTGACTGCAAAACAGTCGTGCGGCTGGCGGCTGGTGTTAACGTAGGCGTTGTTGTAATCAGAGCTTCCTGCCGCACCTGAATCCACTGCTGCGTGTTGAGCACGTCCAACTGACGGATCGGCTCAACCGTCCCCCGGTAGAGGTTCACGTTGACGCGGGCTTTGGCTCCGGCCTTACCCCGCTTTGTTGTTACCAGCACGACCCCGTTGGCGGCCTGTGCGCCGTAGATAGCGGCCGTAGCGGCATCTTTCAGGATGTCGATGCTCTCAATGTCGTTAGGGTTCAAAAAAGCGAGCGGGTTGTTACTCACGTTGCCGCCATCGTTCCGGTTGTTCAATTGCACACCATCGACGATATAGAGTGGTTCGTTACCCGCCGAGATGGAACCAACACCCCGAATCCGCACCTGCACGGCTCCGCCGGGCGTTCCGTTGCTGGAGGTGATCTGCACCCCGGCGGCCCGGCCCTGCAAGGCCACATCGGGGCTGGCGGCTGTGTTGAGCCGAATATCGGCGGCTTTCAAAGACGCAATGGAGCCGGTCAAATCGCGGGTGCGTTGTTCACCAAAAGCGACCACCTGCACCTCGTTAAGGGAGCGGTCGTCGGGTTTCAGCACCACGTCGAGGGTGGTCTGGTTGCCCACGGGTACTTCCTGCCGCTCGTAGCCGACGAACGAGAACACCAATACCGTGTTGTCG
>RDXT01000512.1 GCA_004292985.1 Bacteroidota bacterium | reverse complement strand
TTTCATCCCGAATTTGAGCAGAATCCCTTCGTTGGGCTGGATACGGATCACCAGCATATTGTTCTGGTGGATACCCGACTGATCGGCAAAGAGGCGGTGTGGCGTTTCTTTGAAGTGAATCACAATCTCAGTCACGCGGGTAGGCAGGCGCTTTCCGGTGCGGATAAAGAAAGGCACACCTCCCCAGCGCCAGTTGTCAATGAAAAACTTCATTGCGACAAAGGTCTCCGTACGGGAGTCGGCGGGCACGCCTTTTTCCTGACGGTAGCCGCTGACGAGTTTTCCTTTGATATGCGACTCCAGGTATTGACCCCGGATCACATAGTCGGGCACCTCTTCGACTTTGATGGGCCGCAGCGACTGAAACACCTTCAGGATCTCATTGCGGATGGCGGTGGACTCGATCACGGTAGGCGGCTCCATCGCGACCATGCCCACGATCTGCATCAGGTGGTTTTGCACCATGTCGCGCAGGGCGCCGGAACCATCGTAATAGCCGCCGCGGCTGCCTACGCCCAGCTCTTCCGAGGAAGTAATCTCGACGTGGTGGATGTAGTTGCGGTTCCACAGTGGCTCGAAGATGCCATTGGCGAAGCGGGTTACCAGCAGGTTCTGGACCGTTTCTTTGCCCAGATAATGGTCTATCCGGTAAATCTGGCTCTCTTTAAAGGCCGTCAGCAGCTTTCGGTTGAGTTCCAGGGCTGAATTCAGGTCGTAGCCAAAGGGCTTTTCAATGATCAGCCTCCGCGTACCCCGCTCCTGGAGATTAAGTCCGTAGGCAGCCAGGTGCATCGGGATCTGATCGTAGAGGCTGGGAGGGGTGGAGAGATAAAAGATCACATTTCCCTCTGCTCCGATTTCAGCATCGAGCCGCTCCAGGTTTTCTTTAAGCTTTTCATAGGCCTCCACTGCCTGCGTATCGAGAGACTGATAATACAGCAGTTTCAGGAAATCGGGCAGCAAATCGGACGAAACAGCTGCTTTGTTGGCAAAATCCCGGATGCCGGGCAGCACTTTTTCCCGAAACTCATCGTCGCTCATGGGGGTACGGCTCACCCCCAGCACGGCAAATCGCTCCGGCAGCAGCTTTTGGCAATAGAGATCAAACAGCGCGGGGATCAGTTTCCGGAAGGTCAGATCGCCCGATGCGCCGAAGATCACCAGGATTTGAGGGTCTTGGGCCTGCATAGGATAGTTATTCTGCTTTGACCACTGCGTGTCCGCCAAACTGGTTGCGCAGGGCTGCCAGCATTTTCATGGCAAAGGACTCGTCCTGGCGGGATTCGAAACGGGTAAAGAGCGAAGCGGTGATGACGTGTGCAGGTACATCAAAGTCAATGGCGGTCTGCACGGTCCAGCGGCCTTCGCCTGAGTCATTAACATAACCTTTGATGGCGTCGAGTTTCGGATCCTGGCCCAGGGCGATCACAGCGAGTTCGAGCAGCCATGAGCGAACGACAGAGCCGTGCATCCACATTTCGGCGATGGCTTCGAGGTTCATGCCATAGGGGGATTTCTGCAGGATTTCAAAGCCTTCGGCATAGGCCTGCATCATTCCGTATTCGATGCCATTGTGCACCATTTTCACCATGTGACCTGCGCCGCTGGCTCCGCAATAGAGGTAGCCGTTTTCGGGAGCGAGAGACTTGGTTACAGGCTCGATAAAGGCTGCTGCATCTGCGTCGCCGCCATACATCAGGGCATATCCGTTCTGGAGACCCCATACGCCGCCGCTTACGCCGCAGTCAATAAAGTGCAGGCCGTGGGCAGCTACTTTTTCGCTGCGTACCACTGAGTCACGCCAGTAAGAGTTACCGCCTTCGACGATGATATCGCCTTTGGAAAGCAGCGGGATAATCTGTGCAATGTGCTCATCTACAATGTTTCCCGCAGGAAGCATCAACCAGACAACCTTGCGGCCGTCGAGGCGGCTGATCAGGTCTTCGACAGAGTCGGCACCGATGGCACCTTCTTTCATCACTTCTTCAAGTGGTCCGCGCGAGCGGTTAAACGCAACCACTTCATGTCCGTTGCGAAGCAAGCGGCGCACCATGTTAGCGCCCATTTTCCCCAGTCCGATAAAACCGATCTTCATATCACGTAAAGTTAGGTGAGTGCAAATAAAGCGTATGTGTCGTGGCAAAGATGACGGATCGCCGACAATTCTCCTAACAGCCGCTTTTAAAATATATCAATAAATTCTACACAGCCTTTGCGGCCTGCCATCCATTCGGCGGCCACTACTGCGCCCAGGGCAAAGCCACGGCGGTTCAGGGCATGGTGTTCGATGCTCAGGCTGTCTATATCCGAGGTCCAGGTAACGGTGTGACGGCCAACGATTTCCCCGGCGCGGGTATATCCGACGCTCAGTTCTTCAGGCAGAGGCGCCCGCTGGCTCAGGTTGTCTGCAACGGAGGTCTTGCGGTCGAGTTCGCCCAGAATCTGTTTTGCCAGGCTGAAAGCCGTACCGCTGGGGGCATCGGCCTTGTGGCGATGGTGCTGCTCCTCGATAAATACATCGTATTGCGGGTAGCTGTTCATCCAGCGGGCGAGGGTTGTGTTGAGCCGGAAAAGCAGATTTACCCCAATGGAAAAATTGGAACTGTATAACAAACCGCCCTGCTCCGCTTCGACCTGCGCTTTTACTTCCGGCAACTGCTTATACCAGCCTGTGGTGCCGCTGACCATCACCACACCAGCCTTCAGCATCGCATGGAGATTCTGTCCGAAAGCCTCCGGATGGGTAAATTCGATCGCCACATCGGTATTTTCGGGTGAAATAAGGGCCATATCGCCAAGGTTACCTGCGTCTATGCGAAATGCGATCTCATGCCCGCGTGCCAGGGCCTCCTGCTCGACTGCCTTGCCCATTTTGCCATATCCAAGGAGAGAAATTCGTAGCATAGGAAGCGGTTTTGGGTGGGTAAATGAACAAAAAGTATCAGAAGCGCCGCACAAGGCTGAACCCGCCTGCATATCCTGAGGGGCCAGCGGGGCTGAGTGAGGGCCGGAACTGCCAGCCGAGGTCATCGCTGACATCAAAGCCGTTGAGGTGGGCATCTACATAGGCTTCAGCCACCTGTACCAGGTGCCAGCCGCACATAAACACAATGCCAAAGTCCCGGTAGCGGCGGTAGGTGTCGCGCTGCCTGCGGAGACCCTCAGCATCGTATCTGCTTAACTCCGGATCGAGGGTACATCCGGGTGTAACCTCCAGTTTGCAGAGGTAGTTGTCGCCGAAGCGCACGTATTGTTTCTGGTTCAGGTCTATCCACCAGATAAATCCGGCATAGCCCGCATAAAACACCGGAATTTTCCAGTAGCTTTTGTTGTAGGCCTGTCCCCAGCCCGGTAGGATCAGGCTGCGCTGCCAGGCCATTTCCGGATCGAAGGGAGGCCGCGCACCCGCAGGCTGAAAGGCCCTTGTCCAGGGCAGGTCTATGTCCTCGCGCCAGAATATCGGGATGTGGATGCGGTATTTTTCGTCCTTCGTATAGACATAGGGCAATTGTTTTCTCGCCGCTGCGCTCAGTTTCTGCAATTTCGGGTTTCCGGAGAGCAGGGACCTGCGGGTAAGCGTATCGTTTACGGCAGGCGCTGCGGGGGTAGGGGTGCCGCCTTTGACCGGGCCGCTGACACCCCCTTTTATCAGAAGGCCGCTCTGAGCTACGCTATCGGCAGGCAGGGTGTCTGTGGCAGGCCGGGTGAGGCTGTCTGTCTGGCCCAGGAGGCCCGTAGGCACCCCCAGCAGGAGTAGCAGGCAAACCTTTATATGTATGCGGATATTCATTGTCAAAGGTGTAGCCAGGCGGGTCAAATGTTGCACAAAGGAAGAAGAAAAAGCGCTCTGTGGCAAGTGGACACATTGTATGCCAGGCAAATGAAGGGTATATTAGCTGAAAATCTGCTACAGATGCGCCTCTTTACCCTGCTACTCCTCTTTTTGTTGCTGATTTCACCTATGCTGACCGACGCACAGACCGCCCCCTTTCAGATTCCGCTCTGGAAAGGAGCGCCCCCTGTATGCCCGCGCGAAGGCAATGCGGATATATACCAGGACAAAGACATTGGCACGATGATCCGGGATGTACGTACACCCCTGATAGAGGCCTATTTACCGCCGGATTCAATCGCTACGGGCACGAGTGTGCTGATTTTCCCCGGCGGAGGGTACTACCTGCTGGCCTGGGACTGGGAGGGCACCGAAATGGCTCGTTGGTACAATTCGATGGGCATTGCGGCCTTTGTGCTGCGCTACCGCCTGCCACATTGGGAAAAGGATGAATGCCGGAGCCTCGTAGCCCTGGCCGATGCGCAGCGTGCGATGCGCCTGCTGCGCAGCCGCGCCGCTGAGTGGAAACTCGATCCGCAGAAAATCGCCGTGATGGGCTTTTCCGCAGGCGGACACCTCGCCTCGACCCTCGGCACCCACTTCGATGCCGGACAAAGCAAGACCAAAGACCCCATCGAGCAGCAGTCCTGCCGCCCCGATGCCCTCATCCTGATGTATCCGGTGGTCAGCGGCGATACGGCGGTGAGCCACGCAGGCTCATTTGAAAATCTTCTGGGCAAAAATCCTACCCTTGAGCAGGTCCGCTATTTTTCCAATGAAACCCAGGTAACGGCCCAGACTCCGCCAACGCTGCTGATTCATGCCACAGATGATGAGGCCGTACCCGTCGAAAATAGCATCCGCTTTTACGAAGCCCTCCGTAAGCAGGGGATCAGCGCCTCTTTGCTGATTTACCCCACAGGCGGACATGGATTTTCCTTTGCCCGCCACAAAAGCGGG
>RDXT01000511.1 GCA_004292985.1 Bacteroidota bacterium | reverse complement strand
AGCATTTCCGGGTCGTAGCGCATGCGCAGGGCATAGCCAAAAAACTGCGTTCCGGCCAGGGCCGACATCCCTTCGATCGCGCGCTCCAGGGCCGGACTGGCCTGGGGCATACGGGCGAGCTGTTCGACCGGGGTGGCATCTTCTTCGCTCTCCGCAGGCTCCTCAGCGCTGGCGAGGACCTCGCTCTCCGACAGCGGATCGGCGCTGGCGGGATCAAAATCCCGGGGCGGCTGCCGGTCGGGGTCCGGCGCAGGAGAAAAGCTCAGGCCTTTTTCCTCCCAGATGCGCTGCATCTGCCGGTATTGCTCCAGCTCGATGCGGGCCTGCTGGTTGTGGTTGCGCAACTCGACACGGGCACGCTGCTCGGCGGAGCGCTGCTCCCAGTCCTGGGCCAGCAGGCCCAGGGGCAGCAAAAACAGGAGAAAAACAACGCGTTGATGCATATTACTTTCGGATACTTAGGTCAATGCGGAATACGGCCAGATCGGGATTGTGGCGGCGCTGGCGGGCCAGCCATTTCTGAAACTCGGCCGGGTCAAGTTCGGGCGGCATATCTGTCCGGGCAGCTTCGTTCAGCACAGGCTTACCCATCGGCTTTTCGCTGAAGAGCACATATATCCGGCTGAGGTCTGCTTCTGTCTCTGCAAATAGCTCATATTCATCCACATACGAAGCAAGATTGAGCTGATCCCGCTGCCGTGAAAAGAACACATAGTCTTTGTCGCCCTCTATTTCCACGGCCTCCATGAGGTTTTCGGGCATCTGCCGGTAGGGAAGCAGGCGCTGGGCTACCTTCGGGTCGGCCATGTAAATGCTGATGTAGCCGCGTTTGGGGCTTTTCAGATAGAGATACAGCGGCTCGCCATCGCGGAAGTCGAAGGTTTCGCAGGAAAGCTCAGGGCAGTCGAGGCTCTTGATGTTCAGCTCGATGTCGGGCCGTTTTAATTCGCTTACGACGCCTTTTACCTGACAGCGCAGCCAAAACTCACCCCCATCGGTAAATCGCTCGCAGGATTCATCCAGGGTTTTGATCCATTCGCCATTGACATAGGTCTCAGCGATCATATTAAACACCTGCTCGGTCTGCACCTCGTGGTTTACCTGGGTATTTCGCAGCGAAGTACTGTTTCCCTGGATCACGACCGTGCCAAATTCTTTTTCGATGGCCTGTACCATCGCCATTTCCTGACAATAGGCACAGCCTTCGGCCTCGCTATACCCGGAGCGGGTCAGATTCAACTGGTATTCGCCCTCGGAGCGGACGCTTTTCTGTGCCACCAGGCCCGCCAGCGGCAGCAGCGTGAGGAGTGTACTTATCAGGAGTTTCATAGTTCCGGAGATAATTTCCGCAGGAGGCACAGCCCATAAAACCTTGTTTGTCAGGTAGTTGCTGTGCCTCCTTTGGGATATTAAAGAGCGGGGATCAACGGCCTTTGCGTTCGAAGAGGCGGTTGATTTCGTCAATCAGCTGGTCGGCTTCGCCTTCGAGTTCTTCGCGCACCTTCTGTTGCAGGGCTTTTTCGGCAGCGGCCATCGCTTCGTCGAGGCTGTAATACATTTTCACCACTACTTCCATGTCCTGTTTGCCCACATTGCGATAGACTTTAAAAACAGGCTTTACATAGGTCAGGTTCTGCACAATGTAGTTTTTGGAACCAGCGATAAATTTGGTGAGGGAGTTGCCCGACTCGCGGTCAATCTGGTCGTTGGCGATTTTGGCCTCGATGATCTGATTCACTTCGTTCGAGATTTGTCCGGCGAGCTGGAGTTTGGCAGCTTCCATGGCCTGCATTTCGGCGGCGGTCTGGGTTTTGCCTACACCGTTTCCATCTGCAAAGAGGTATTTGGCGCTTCCGTCAGGGTTTTCCTGATACTGGCGCATCCACACGTTCTGGAGTTGCTTGTCGAGAGGCAGGCTGCCGGGAAACACCATAAAGCCATCTTTTTCGAGGCGTTTGCCTTCTTTGCGGGCTTCTTTAATGGCGCTCGACTTGATATCTTCGATCAGCGTTTCTTCCTCGCGCTGCCATTCTTTGCGCTGCTTTTTAGGGCTGGCTTCTTTTTCCTCTTTCTGGGCAAAAGCGGGCTGGCTGAATCCCAGGCCTACAACCAGTGCGAGGGCGGGGGTAAAAATACGGGTAAATTTCATATCGGAAATTGTTGAATGAAGGGTAGAATGAATTAATAAGAAAGGAGAATTGTATTGTCAAGACCCTGAATATCAGGAGTTTGTACACGGTTGCTGATGCGGCGGGCGGCTACGGGCACCTGCTCATTCAGGTATTTTCTCAGCTCTGCGAGGCTGAGGTCGCGGTTCTTGTCGGTGTTGGCAGCCCCTTGTATGCCTTTGAGCAGGTAGTAGGTAAAGAGGCCATGCGACTCCTCCGGGAGCCAGGAAGCCACTTCGGCGCTTGCGGCAGCACTCAGCACCACCGCGCGGGGATTGCGCAGCAGGGGGTTGCTGGTTTTGATCCGGACAGGCGAGGCCTGACCGATGAGCGTGCCTCTGTCCGACATGCCGCTGAAGCATGCGTCTATCGCCACGGTGAGGGTTTTGGCCTGAATCTGTGCCAGGTTTTCATAGAGGGTGCGCAGGGCATAGCCATTAAATTTGACCAGCGAAGGGTCGCAGTCTGAAGGCACCAGATAGGCCTCATTGGTCTGAAGCTCAGGCGCTCCGTGGCCGCTGTAAAACACAAACACATCCGAAACCTCCGGTTTGACCAGGTTATACAGACGGGCTTTGTGGTCGCCCTGGGTGCCAAATACGCCATTAAGGTCTGCCTGGGTCGGATTTACGAGGTAAATAATGTTCTCCTCATGAAATCCGAAGCTGCGCACCAGGTAATTTTTGACGCTGGCAGCATCGTTATGGGCAAACTCGACGGCGGGCACATCGGGGTGCTGGTAGTCGCGGACGCCGATCACCACAGCCACTGCGTCGGGGCGGTCGGTCTGCGAAAGGGGCAGATTGCGGTCAATGTCTGAGCTCAGGCGCACAGGCTCGTAGCTGCGGCGGGTGCCGGGTTTGGCCGTGATCACAACCCGCGAACTTACTTCAAGTGCCTGATCCAGTCCGATACGCACCGTCTGAGTTGTACCGTATTTGCCGCTGCCTTCCGTTACCTCGATCAGAATCGAAACTTCAGGCGAGTTAAAGCGATTGTTAGTAAAAAACTGAAATTCAGCCACTTTGCTTTCGCCCACTTCCAGATTGCCCAGCACTGCGCTGTTGTCGGTGGCGGTAAATACATTCTGGGGCAGGTGCATCGAGGCTTTTACATCACGCGCGGGGCCTTGTCCGTCATTTTGAATGGCTATTTTCAGGGTAATGGGCACACTCGTACGCATCACACCGCCGGTTTCGGAGGTAAAGTGGTGGTCGCTAAGGGTGAGTTGGGGCGGCAACAGGGCCTGTGTCGGAATGCGGATGTGGAGCGGTGAAGCGTCAAAGCCATTTTCCTCAGTAATTTCCAGGGTAAAATCGGCCTCTCCGCTGGCCAGGGTTTCTTCTCCCACGATTGGCACCCGGAATGTGCGCGTTTCTCCGGCGGCAATGCTTCCGATGTTCAGCGTTTCGCTGAAGCGCAGTCCATGTACCCGGTTGTCTTCCCGCACCCGAAGCTGCACGTTGCGGGCCTCGCCCTTGCCCCGGTTGCTCAGCATGAAGCTGATAGCCACCGATTCACCTGCGTCTATCTGGAGGTTGTCATTTTCTTCGCTGAAGGAAGGGGCCTGGGCTTCCAGCACTGCGGGGGCCATCACACGCGAGGTACTGGCAACGGGAGCAGGCTCTTCGCTGCGTACAGCAGGCGCCGAAGGCAGGGGTTCGTAGGCCCCTCCTGCGTTGTGCGCATAGACCAGACCGTAGCGCAGCAGCAGTTCCCGGAAGGCAGGATCGCCCGCAATGGGTTTAAAGTTGATGTCGCGCCTCAGCCACTCATATTCATCATAGCCGTAGGTTAGTGCGGTGCTCAGGTAGTCTGTTGCTGAGCGGGCATCGCCATCGAGGGCATAAAAAGCGGCCATATTGTAATGAATACGCGCCCATGCATCGCGGTCATAGATACTGACAGCAGACAGCAGGCGGCTCATATCCTCCCGCGCCAGGGCTCTGTCTCCCATAAAATACCGTGAAAAAGCCGACTGCACCGAGAGGTTACCGCTGGTGGCCAGTACCTGGCGAAAATCGGCAAGCGCCAGTTCGCGGCGCTGGTAGATCAGCAGGCGCACTTTCCCGCGAAAATACCAGGAGTCGCTCACATCGGGCCGCAGGTTGATGGCCATGCTGAAATCTTCGTCGGCAGCGGCATAGTCGCCCAGGATGTAGCGGCACAGTCCGCGCCGGTAATGCACCCTCGCCAGGCGGTCCCGCTCGGTGCCGGGGTAGTAGGTCAGGGCGCGGGTGTAGTCATCGGCAGCTTCCTGAAAGCGGCCTTTCGCAAAGTTGTCTGCCGCACGGTTGTTGTAGTAGGGGCCTTGCGACTCATAGGGCAAGGCACGGCTCCAGGCTTCGACGACCTCGGGCAGTCGCCGGAGGCCTTCGCTGATCGCGCGGCCTGTCTCTTCGAGGATCGGGCTTGTCTGCGCCGCCAGCAGCCGGGGGAGGCTAAAGGCAACAAGACACAGCAGTGGGTAGAAACTTTTTTTCATAAACTAAGGGGGAATGAGCCTGTATCATATTTCCTGTACAAAGACAGGGGTTCTATGAAAGTGTTGCTCATTCTACGACCCAAAATTTCGCGCAGCCTGTACCTTTGTGCAAGCGTGTCTCTTGTATGAGCAAGCGTGC
>RDXT01000808.1 GCA_004292985.1 Bacteroidota bacterium | reverse complement strand
CCCGCGCAGCCCCATCTGGTACATCATTAATGCAGGTATGGCCCTCCAGCTTTTTGCAGCGATTTTTTCCTATAAACGGGGTGCCTGGCTGGCCATTTTGCTAATGCCCATTGTGTTTCTCCTGATGAAACGGGGCTGGTTAGACAAATTGCTCTATGCGGGGCTGATCGTGGTTACCCTGCTGGTGGTGTATATGGTGGATGATAACCGTTTTTACCGCTACGCGCCCAACTACCAGAGCACCATCTGGCATGAGGGAGACCTGAGCGGGCACCTGGCTGCGACCTTCGACGGCACCGAAATTTCGGGGATGGAGCGCTTTTACCGTTGGGTAGCGGCCAAAAACATGATCGCCGACATGCCCTTGTTTGGCGCGGGGCCGAGTACCTTTAACCAGGTCTATAAAGAATATGCCGACGATGCCTTCCGCACCTATGTGAGTGACAATCCGGAGCAGTCCACCACCCACAATTACTTTTTAATGACCTTTTCCGAGCAGGGATTTCCCGGCGGGCTGCTGTTTATTGCTTTGTGTGTGGTGATGGTGGTGAAGGCGGTACGTCTGTATCCCCGGATGCAGGACAAAGAAATGCAGCGGATGCTGGCGATGCTGCTGCTGAGCCTGTTTACCATTCTGTTTCACAGCCTGTTGAATGAGCTGATCGAGGTGGATAAAGTGGGGGCAATGTTCTGGCTGATTTTGTTGCTGATTCACAAAATGGAGGTGTGGCATGAGCAAAGGCCGCTTGCCGGATGATTTCTACGAAAACGTCTATGACGTGGTGCGCCTGATCCCTCCGGGCCGGGTGACGAATTATGGAGCGATTGCGCGCTATCTCGGCTCGGCGGGCAGTGCGCGGATCGTGGGCTATGCCCTGAACCAGTGTGCGGGCATGCCCGATGTTCCCGCTCACCGCGTCGTCAACCGCAACGGGCTGCTGACAGGCAGTTCTCACTTTCCACCAGAGCGCTCCATGGAAGAATCGCTGATGGCCGAAGGAGTTGTGGTCCTCGACAACCAGGTACAGGAATTTGAAAGACTGTTCTGGGACCCCTCGGTGGAGTTGGAGTTGTGAGGTGGGTGCTGTAAAAGCAGAAGCCCCTCCCGAAACCGGAAGGGGCTTGTATCAAAACCTGAGCGCAGAGATTACTCTGCGATCTTCATTTCTTTGAGCAGGTGGCCTGCACCGGCAAATTTATCCACGATAAACAGCACGTAGCGGATGTCCACGCAGATGGTGCGGTTGAGGTTGGGGAACACATAAATGTCGCCCGCCATCGCTTCCCAGTTGCCATCGAAGGCGCAGCCAATCAGCTCGCCCTTGCTGTTGATCACCGGAGAGCCGGAGTTACCGCCCGTGATGTCGTTGGTGGTGAGGAAGTTGACAGGAACGGTGCCGTTTACATTGTAGCGGCCATAGTCTTTAGCCAGGTACAGTTGCTTGAGTTTGGCAGGTACCGTAAACTCTTCCGGATTTTTGGGATCTTCTTTTTCGATCACCCCTTCGAGGGTGGTGAAGTAGTTGTAGAAAGCGCCATCGCGGGGCGAGTATGGCAGCACTTTGCCATAGGTGAGGCGCATGGTCGAGTTGGCATCGGGATAGAAGCTCTTCTCAGGGTGCATCTCACGCAGGCCTGCGAGGTAGGTTTTGCTCAGCTCAGCCGATTGGCGGTTGAACGTGACATAAGACAGTGCCACTTTGCTGCGATAAAAGCCGATCACACCGGAGATAAAGCCATAGAGTGGGTCATTGTCGAGGGCAGCCTGGGTAGGATTGCTCAGGAAGGCCTCCATACGGCCACGGTCGGTCGCGATCGAGGTAGCATAGGCTTTTTCTGCCCAGGCACGGACACGCGCTTCGAGCGGAAGCTCGGGAGATACCGGCACCGGCATCGTCACGACTTCTTTTTTCTTCTTCTTCGCCTTTTTACCCGTTTCTTCTGCCACGGCTACCGGTTTGCCATTCAGCACTTCATCAAAAATGGTGGGGCGCAGCTCGGCAGGCATATCTTCGTAGAAACGCAGGAAGGTGCGGACAAAAATCTCCTTGTCCACTTCGTAGTTAAATTTGGAGAAATACTCTTCCGACGCGGCCCTGAGTTCGGCAGCAACCTCCTGGGTAGCAGCAGCTTCTCCCGAAGCCATCGCACCTTTCATGCCATTGAGCTGGAAGGACATTCCATTCGCATCGGCAAAAAAGGTCCCGTAGAAGAGGTAATTCATAAATTTATCGGTCGGGCGGTAGCGGTCGTAGAGTTTTTTGGTATCGCCCAGCACAGAGCCATATTTTTCCTTGCGGGCAGGGTCTGCATCGGCCCATACCTGGAAGGCTTTTTCTCCTTCTTCTTTCACTCCAACAATGTTGTAGCGGCCCAGCATCGTGGTCTGACCGATAAAATACTTGTAGGTGTTCATCAGCGAAGCGTAGTCTCCGGCCATGGCCAGACGAACAGCATTGTCTTTGTCCATCGCCGCTTTCATCACTTCGGTTTTGATGCCGAACAGGTTGATTTTGTCAGCATTGGACTGGTCGAGGGCCAGAGCTACCGCAGAAGAAGAGAGGTAGCGGTCGGTAGAGCCGGGATAGCCCATCACCATCGCATAATCATTTTCCTTCACGCCTTTGAGCGAAACCGGGAGGAAGTGCTTTGGCTTGTAGGGCACGTTCTGGGCAGAATAGGCAGCCGGCTTGTTGTCCGCACCTGCATACACGCGCAGGATGGTGAAGTCGGCGGTATGACGTGGCCACATCCAGTTGTCGGTATCGCCTCCGAATTTGCCGATGGCGCTTGGCGGAACTCCCACGAGGCGCACATCTGTAAAACGCTCATAGACAAAGAGATAATACTCCAGGCCGTTGAACATTTCTTTTACTTCGGCGGTATAGGTGGTGCCTTCGGTCGCCTTGGTGACCAGCTCTTCCATTTTCGTTTCAGGGTCTTCCGAGGCCAGAATTTCAGCCGTAACATCCTGAGAATGAATCAGAAAGGCAGCCGTAGCACCTTCGATCGGCAGTTCTTCGGCGCGGGACATGGCCCAGTAGCCGTTGGTCAGATAATCTTTTTCGGGGGTCGAAAGAGATGCTACGCCATCATAGGCGCAGTGGTGGTTGGTGAGCATCAGGCCTTCGCCAGAGATGATTTCGGCGGTGCAGGAGCCATCATTGAGGCGTACAATGGCGTCTTTTACACTGGGAGCGGCTTCGTTATACATCTCCTCAGCAGTAAGCTCGACTCCGACAGCTTTCATGTCGGTGTAATTCAGCTCCTTGATTTTGAGTGGCAGCCACATCCCCTCGTACGAGCGCGTGCGCTTCAAGTCCGGGGTCTGGCCAGATACTACCGCAGGCAGCAGGGCGCATACCAGCAGCAGCAGGGTTAATTTACGGTTCAGCATGAGATAAGGGTTGATATCAACAGAATATTCCCCGAAGATACGAATTGCGTTTGCTTTGGGAAAAATGCGGCTTATTCTTCTGCTAAATTCCTTTTCAAAGCGGGACAATTATTCTTCATCCGGCGTATTACATCCGGCAAAATGAATATTTACCCTCCGCAGATTGCCCGGAGATCGTCAATTGTGAAAAAATCTTACCTGTATTATGCGGCAAAACGAATGAATAATGCCTCTCTGTGATGTCAAATGGCCATAATTGACACAATCTATCAAACTTTTCACCCCTTTTCCTTACATCCTTAAGGCCTCTGCGGGTATGCACAGGGCCAGATTGTGGAACATTTATTGGCCATTCTGTTTCAACACCACATTTCCTGACGGCGTAGCAAACTCGGGGGTATAGGTAGGCGCCGGAGGGAAAATCTTCGCATCGTACGGCCAGGTGACGGACCTGACCAGTGGTATCAAGGGCAATCTTTTTAGGTTGCCCTTTTTTCATACGTCTCTGCGAGCGTATTTTGGGGTGAATATGTTTCCCTATGTCCGCAGTTGATTTTCTCAGTGTCATCCAGGCCCGCATCGCGGAGGTAGCCGCCCGCGCAGGCCGCGAACCCGGCTCCGTGCGGCTGATTGCTGTCTCCAAAACCCGGCCCGTGGAGCAGATCAGGGAGGTTTTTGATGCCGGGCAAATGGATTTTGGCGAAAACCGCGTGCAGGAAATGCAGGAAAAGCAGCCCCTGCTGCCCCAGGCCCGCTGGCATCTGATCGGCTCCCTTCAGCGCAACAAGGTCAAGTACATGGCCTCCTACGTGCACCTCATTCATTCAGTGGACTCCGACCGCCTGCTCGAAGAAATCAACCGCCAGGCCGAAAAAGCAGGCCGCGAAATCAACTGCCTGCTTCAGATCCACATTTCAGACGAAGAGAGCAAATCAGGCATGAGTCCCGAAGAGGCAGCGGATATTTTGCAGCGGATCGAATCCTTTCCGCATGTGCGCATCAGCGGCCTCATGGGCATGGCGGCCCTGACCGAAGACCAGGACCTGATCCGCAGCCAGTTCCGGGGCTTGCGCCTGCTGGCCGGGCAGCTGTCGCAGGTGGTCCACCCCCGCATTTCGATGCAGGAACTTTCGATGGGCATGTCGGGCGATTTTGAAATAGCGATTGAAGAAGGCGCTACCCTGGTGCGGATCGGCAGTGCCGTATTTGGATCGCGGTGATTATCAGACCAATAGATCGGGAATATTGGCCACCAGCGGGATCGGATTGTCCTCCGGATTGGTGCGCGGATCTACGTGATACAGATAAAGGTCGTACCGCTCCCGCTTCGGAATCAGCTTCCGGTAATAGGTATGCACCCCATCTGAAGGCTCAAAGGAGGACTCGTGAAAAACGCGCACAGGTTTATCAGGATTCGGGGCAATGTGGTCAAAAATAAATTCACTGTCGCCAATATCTCCCGAATACACAACTGTTTCATCCTCATCCTCAAACACATAGCCATAGCTCGGCATGCCCCACACGTGTTTGCCAGTGGTATTAATGGCTGAAAGGCCCTCTATCTCGCTCAGGGGCAGGAAGGTGACATATTTCTCCGGATCAGGAATCGAAAAACTCAGCAGCGATGCCAGAATCGCCTGAAACTCAGGGTCAGGCGTAAGGATCACGGCCTTCCGGGGCGATTTCAGCATAAAAAAGTGGTGCAGGATCACCGTAGAAAGGCTGCCCACATGATCGTCGTGGCAATGGGTGATCAGAATGTAGTCAATATGCTCTGTGAGGTCTTTTTCGCGCAGGCGTGCATAGACGCTGTTTCCGCAGTCCAGCAGGATGTGTTTGCCCCTGAAGTTAATCCAGGCGGCAGAGTTGCCGTAGGCATAATCAAAAGCACCGCCTGTACCAAGGAATCTGAACTGCATATTTGGACTGCCGCAGGGCTTTGTTTAGCTTTATACGTAAATATTCCGCTTTTATGATATGAGCGGGATAGGGATTCAAAACCCCTAAGTTAGAACAAAAGCTAAAAGTTGCTGAAAAAAAACTATATGATTCAATCCATGACCGGCTACGGCCTCGCTTCGCACAGTTCTGAGAATTACAAAGTCAGTGTGGAACTGAAGTCACTGAACAGCAAATTCTTCGAGCTATCGCTCAAATTGCCCCGTGTGTACATGAAATACGAGGGCCGTTTGCGCAACGAGCTTACCCGCCGGCTCCAGCGGGGTAAAATCATGATGGCGCTCGATGTGCAGGTACTCAATGCCGCCAAGCGCACCCTCAACATCAATGAGGTGCTGGTTAATAAGTATATGCAGGAGCTTTCGCAGCTCTCAGCTTCGCTCGGACTGATCGAAAAGCCCTCGCTGTCCCTGCTGCTGAGTCTGCCCGAAGTAATCCCTACCGAAATCGAGCAGGAGGACCCTGAAGAATGGGGCCTGATCGAAAAAGCAGTGATGGATGCGGTAGAACTGCTGGACCTCAGCCGGATCGAAGAAGGAAACGCCCTGAGCGAAGACCTCAATGAGCGCCTCCGCATCATGGAAGATGCCCTGCAGCGCGTGCGCGAGATGGCCCCCAAAAGGCTCGAAGTCATCCGTAACCGCCTGGAGCAGAGCATGGAAGAAATCCGCAGCCGCATCGGCGATCTGGACAAAAACCGCTTCGAGCAGGAGCTGATTTTTTATATCGAGCGCCTCGATGTGAATGAAGAAATGGTGCGCCTTACACAGCACATCACCTACTTCAAAGAACTGCAAAGCTCCGACCAGAGCAACGGAAAACAGCTCTCCTTTCTCTCCCAGGAAATGGGCCGCGAAATCAATACCATCGGCTCCAAAGCCAACGATGCCGCCATGCAGCGCCTGGTCGTGGTGATGAAAGACGAGCTTGAAAAAATCAAAGAGCAAATCAACAACATCCTGTAGCCATGCGCAGCCTTGCCGGGGCAGTGGCCACGATCTGTCTCTGTGTGATGGCCTCATGCAGTGAAGAGGTGAAGGTATTTGCTCCGGAAAAAAACATCTGGGCTGTGTATGGAGCGCTCGATCCGGAGGCAGATACGCAGATTGTGCGGGTGTCGCGGGTATTTCAGGTGCGGTCAGATGCCTACACCTATGCCGCCGGGCAGGACGTGAGCGCCAGGGGCCTGAAGGTCGCACTTACAGGCGGAGGCTTGCTGCTGACGGCCACAGAAGTGCCTGACTCGCCCATCGATACATCATCCGGCGATTTTGCTCCCTTTACCACCCTTTACAAAATTGCCACCCGCGACAGCAACCGCCTGCTGCCCGGCCAGCGCTATGAGCTGCACATCAGCGATGAACAAAGACCCGGCTGGCAGCTGGCGGCACATACCACCCTTCCGCCCAGGCCCCGGATCAACCTGCCCCTGCTCACCATCCGGCAGGGAGAAAAATGCCTGAGTTTTTTGCCGGTGAAAGATAGTTTTCAGGTGCTGTTTACCCCCAATCCGCAGCGCCTGCCTGTGACCGCCTATCGCTATGAGATCCGGATAGATATCGCGTATTACCGGGCCGATGGCTCGCCTGCGCTGTACCGTTACGGGCCTACGCCCCTCTTTGCCGGAAGCCGGGGCTGCGCTTCGGGTGCCGGAAATGCGCTGTGCTACGAGTTTCGCGACGGGCAGGTGCTCGATGCCATGCGGGCAAACCTGCTGCGCGAAGAGGCAGGATACAGCTACGAGTCTGAGCCCCGCTGCGGAGGCATTTTCGACGACCTCTCTGAGTCACTGCTGGTCCGCGTAACGGCTGTGGATACCTTTCTCGCTCAGTATATGCTGGCCAATGATCCCCGTACCCTCAATTTTAATGATGTGCGCAGGGAGTACAGCAATATCCGGGGAACCGAAGAAGCGGTGGGTGTATTTGGCTCATTTTCAGGCACATCTGTGCCTGCGGGCATAGATGCCTGCGCCGAATATCTGCTGGGCCTGAGGGTGGAAAAGCCCTTTGGCTGTGTGCCCTGAGTTTTTTATGTATCTTTTCTGAGGCACGCGCATTATGAGAGAAAAACCATCTTTATGCGTCCGATATTCCTCCTGACCTGCCTTCTGTTTCTCTTTCAAAGCAGCCATCTCTGCGCACAACCCCGCCACAGCTTACTTTCAGCCCTCAAAAGCCGCCTCATTCAGGTGAAAACGGAGGGTAAAGGAGGTTTTCAGGGTAAATGTATCCGCCTGATTATCAGTAATAAATCCACCAATTCGCTGACCATTGAGGTACCTCCCGGACAAATGTTCATCAGCGGAGACAGCAGCGTGCAGGACCTGATCGTTACGCAGCGGGAAGAGGTAGTCCTGATTCCGGGAGCGATCCGGGCAGTCGAACTTTATACCATGTGCACGCAGTCCTATAATGCCGGGCCTTCGCAGGGAGAGGATTTTGTTCTGGGAGAAATGGCTGAGGGGCACCTGCTTTCACTGGTACAAACCATAGACAGCGGCCATTATCAAAACAGCAGCGCACAATCTGCTGTATGGTCCGTAGCCAACCGCGAGCCGGTGAGTTGTATCTATGGCGAAGATACCAGCATGATCCGCCGCCTCGCGCGCGAGGTAAGCGGGGCTACGGGCATACCCATTTCGCAATTTATGCTGGTCCCCCGTGCGCACCATATCACTTCGATCAATACCAGCCTCGAAACCCTGATAAACAAACACTTATCCCGCGCCCAACTGGCCCTTTTCGACAGGGCAGGCCGCCGGATCCGCACCTATTTTCAGGACCGGAAAGTAGAAAAAGGCTTTATGCAGTGGCGGGTGGGTGCCAGCCATACCCTGGGCGACAGTGCGGTGCTGTACCTGCGTCTGAGCGAGGGAGACAGCGTCATTTTCGAAAAGCAGATTTCTGCTACCGATTCCATTACCCCCCTGAAGCGCTACCACAGCCAGGCCGTGCTTATCTACGAAGCCAAAACAGATCTCCGGGCAGATATTGGGGTGTATGACGCCGAAGGGAATCTC
This sequence comes from Bacteroidota bacterium, assembly GCA_004292985.1. GTDB lineage: Bacteria > Bacteroidota > Bacteroidia > J057 > J057 > RDXT01. The sequence continues at coordinate 9,069 of RDXT01000808.1, read as the reverse complement.
TATTTTATCCTGGCCGAAAACAAACTCATCCCCAAAGGAATGCACCGCAGCACCTATATCGTAGGGAAGGATTTGCCTGAAAATCAGCGGTTTGAAGTGCGGATTGTTACGCAGGGCAATGTCCTGGCAGGCGAAGTGCTGAACCCTGACGCACCTGTGCCCGTGGTCTATCCTCCCCGGACCGTCAGCGGCGCGTATGCCTTTGACATTGACCAGCCCCTGCACAATGTCCGGCTGGCCATTTATGATGCCGAGGGGCGGCCCAAGCGCATTTTATACGACATCGCAGTGATGAATCCCGGCCATAAACGCTTCACCTACAGCTTTGAGCACCGCGACGGTCCCGAAGCCCGCTTTTACCTGCGCCTCACCGATACCGAAGGAAATACCCTGCAGGAAAAGGAAATCTGGTGAGGAAAAGTCCGCCGCATGGCTGATATGGGTAATTTTCCTAAATTACCCCCATGAAGCGCCTTAGCCACTCGTATCTGCCACATATCCTCTTCAGTGTCGTTGCATGGATCTGTGCCATTACCCTGTTTTCGTTTATCCGGATCTACGGAGTAGATGAAGAAGGCTTGTATTACATCGTCTCAGCAGAAATCTCTACCTGGCAAATTGCGCTTTTTCAGGGCCTGTTTATGGGTGCAGCCTTCGGACTCATTTTTGGCTGGCTCGACCTCGTGATAGACAAGCGGGTGCGCAAACAGGCTACCTTTGGGGTAGTGATCCTCGTGCGTTCGCTGATTCACCTGCTGGCCACGCTTGTCATCATCCACCTGAGCATCTATTTTTCTTTGCAGGAAGTGGAAAAACTGACCCATACGCAGATATCGGACATCATCCGGGAGCATGTGATTACCCGGACAACTATCCTCCTGCTGATCTACACCGCTGTTTTTTCCTTTCTGTTCAACCTGATCCAGCAGATCAACAATATGTTTGGCCCGGGGATTTTGCTCAATATTATTTCGGGCAAATACCATCGTCCCACGGAGGAGCGGCGGGTGTTTGTTTTTCTCGACCTGCAATCTTCGACCACCTATGCCGAGCAACTGGGCCATAAATTGTACAGCGAACTGATCCAGGACTGTTTTTATGACCTGACCGACACCGTGCGCAAGTACCAGGCGGCTGTGTATCAATATGTGGGCGATGAGGCTGTGCTGACCTGGCGGGAAGAGGATGGGCTGGCCGACTGGGCCTGTATCCGTGCCTGCTTTCATTTTGAAGATACCATCCGAAAACGCGCCAGCTATTATTTCAACAAATATGACCTCGTGCCTGCCTTTAAAGCGGGGATTAACTGTGGTCCGGTAATGGTAACGGAGGTGGGTGTGGTGAAAAAAGAAATCGCCTATCACAGCGACGTGCTCAATACCGCCGCCCGGATACAGGGCCGCTGCAATGAACTGGGCCAGCGGGTGCTGATTTCTTCTTACTTACAGGAACGCCTTTCTCCCCTGCCGGAGTACCGGGTCGAAGAGGTCGGCGAAGTGTATCTGAAAGGGAAACGCCAGCAGGTGAAACTCTTTGCGGTCAACCGCAATTCAGACGAGATATAACCTCACAGCGCAATCCGCAGCGAAGCCAGCAAGGTTCTCCCCTGTCCGCCCAGTGCCGATCCGAGCGGCAGATAATAGGTGTCCAGCACATTGCTCAGGCTCAGGTTGACCGCACCCGCCGCAAAATCCATTCCGACGTACAGATTCACCACATTCCAGGCAGAGCTGCCTCCCATCGGTATGCGGGGATTGCCGCTGTCATAAGGGCTGATATTCTGCTGGGACGAAGCGAAAACCCACTCAGCGCCCCCCCGGAGGCCCGGACGGCTTTGAAAACGCAGGCCCGCCCGGCCATTCAGCGGCGGAATCTGAGACAGGTAATCGTTGCTGCGCAGGTCGAAACCGAGGGTGTAATTGAGGCTGCCGTAGGCATAAAAACCCGTGGAAAGAGCCCATTCCGCCTCCGCCTCGATACCCTGAATGTTGGCGCGTGCATTGTTTTTCCGCACATATACCGGCGCTCCCTGGTAGGTAGGGCTGCCTTCGTAGGTGCCCGGCGTCCACACAATCTGATCGTGCAAAGCCGTGCGATATACTGAAACAGCCGTACGCAGCCTTTCGGTGCGGGCTTTGAGGGAAATTTCGGTGGTAAACGAGCGTTCCGGACGCAGGCTGTCGCCAAAGGTGCCAAAGCCGGTCTCGGTCCATGCAGACCCGCTGCGTTCATAGAGGTTGGCGGGCCGTGCGCCATGATAGGCCGATGCGCCGAGGTGCATGTGGCGGTTGAGCGGATACTGACCCGAAAAGCTGAAAGAGACCGTCGCGGGCAGCACCGCAGTTTCTACGGTGGCCTCGCGCACTTCATATTGATAGACCTGTGCGCGAACGCCCGCGCGTATGTGAAGTTTCAGCAGGTCGAAGGTGTGCATATTAAAGAGGGCAAGGGTGCTGCCGCGTGCCGCTTCCGGCAAAGAGGGCCGCACGGACTCCAGGTCTGAACCCGAAACGAGGTATGCCTCGCTGCTCACTTCGTCCTGGTACAGCTCCGCCCCCGATACCATGTGCCAGTAGGGGTTGGGCTGCGAGTGCGCAAGTGCCTGCATACCAAATATTTGCACGCGGAGTTTTTCGTCGCGGCGGATGGTGGACGCGCTGTCGGAGATGCTGCTGAAATTGTCGCCGTAGTGCTGCCAGGAACTGGTCACCTGAAGTTCGCGGAGCCAGTTTCCCTTGAACTGGGCTGTCCAGCGGAGGTAACTCAGGTGACGCGACACGAGGCTGTGGCGGGCAAGCTGGAAGCCCTGGTAGCGCAGGCGGTCGTAGGCGGGCACATTGGCGAGGGCGGTCTGCTCCGAGCTGAAGAGGAGCTGGTGGCGCAGGCCGAGGCGGAATTTTGCGCGGATCTGCGCATTGTCGCGGCTGAAAGCCGCCGGGGACTGTGTGAGGCCGTCTCCGGCCTGCCAGTTGCCGAAGCGGCGGCTCCCCCAGGCAGCAGAAACGGCCAGGCGGGGGCTTTGTACTTCAACGTTTGTTCCGAAACCCTGCTCCATGCCGCCGGACTGGTAGCGCAGTTGTGCGCCGCCCCTTACGCGCAGTTTGTCGTTGGAGAAGGCGGGCTGCCGAGATTGCAGCATAATGACTCCGCCGAGGGCGTCGCTGCCCCATCCGGCGGCGCCATCGCCGCGCAGCACCTCGATCCGTTCGAGGCTTTCGATGTCCACGAGGGCGTGGAGGTAGGGGCTGCGGAACGAAACCGGCCCCAGGCGTATGCCGTCCTGGACAGTGAGGATCTGGTCATTGCCCATGCCGCGGATCACGGGTGTAGCCTGTGCGCCGTCCTGCCGCAGGGTCCATATACCCGGCAAACGGGCGAGGGCGTCGGTTACCGAGGGCGGAGCCTCGGCCTGTATGCGGGCCGCATCATAGACCGAGGTCGCGCCGTGGGAGCGGAGCGGTTCGCGGCTGTAGCGGTGCGCCGCCGACACCGAGAGTTCGTGGGTATGCACCAGGATCGGCATCAGCGCAATGCCCCCGGAGAGGCGGGGTTCATCCTTAATGACGATTTCTTTTTGCAGCGGCACATAGCCCGGGCGGCATATTTCGAGGATCCACACCCCCTCAGGGATGTCTTTGAGGATAAAATAGCCTTTTTTGTCGCTCACCGTCTGGAGCGTGGTGCGCTTCACGGAGAGCGTGGCATTGGCCAGCCGGTAGCCCGTATATCGGTCGTACACCGACCCCTGCAGCGTGCTTTGGGCAGGCAGGAGGAGCGGGAGCAGGAGGAAGAAGATGAGCGTAGATTTCCGGATCATAACTTATATAACGATGGAAATCGGATTTTCATTGAAAGTGAGGGGAAATTTATGGAGAAGGAGCTTCTTATTGTTGTAAAAAACACGTCTCATATTACAGCATTCCTACAATTTCAGCAGCACTGATCCATTTGCTCAAAAGAATAAAAAATGATACATGTAAGCGTCATTTACGGGAGTAAGAATTTTTTTGTTTTTCATGTAAATTTATACGTTCATTCGTCTGTTTAATATTGGCACTACCCATTTACTAACCTTAAACGTATGAAAACCACTTACACAAATTTTTTTCGTCTGTACACCTTATGCCTCCTGCTTGCCGGGGTACAGGTTCAGGCACAAGCACAGGTGCCCTACTCCTCTCCTACTACCACAGTGAGTGTTTCCACTCCGCGAACCTACCAGTTCGATCTGGAGCGTAACCGTCTGAACGCTATGCAAGGCTTTCAGGCTCCCTCGTGGCGAATTTTCTGGGAGTTCGGCGACGGATATTGCGCGTATTCCGACAGCCCAATGACCAACCCTTACCGGATTTCTCATACGTTTTATCCTTCCTCATTTGCTGCTGTGCCTACGTATGTAGTCCGTGCCAACGGTCACCCGGTGTACAGCCCCGATACCCAGCCTCCCGCTGCTGCCCGCGTGAATCAGTCTGCCCCAGCCCCGGCATCCGGTACCGCCCCTCAGATGCTCAGCTCCGGGATACCTGTGCTGCTAAATGCAAGCTGGAACCGCACACAGGTGCGAAGAGGTGAAAAAATTACCGTTGTTATTTTCTATCAGGGTATGATTCAGCAGGGGTCTCAGAAAGGTACGGTGCGCTTGAAGTACAATGAGAAGGCGATTAATCCTGTTTCTTCTTCTGACTGGAACCGCCGTTATTTTGGAGAAGCTGCTCCTGTGATTCAAAATCTGACAGGGGGAAGTACATACAACAAAGAGGTGGTGTGGAATTATGATAACCTCAATCTGAATGCAGACCGGGCATTATATCTCGACATGATTGTAGGTGACGGAGTGCTTTTATCTACCGTGAATCTGCAAGCCGAGGTCGCAGGCCCAATTACCGGCCCCGCCACATCTAATATGTCTATGCGGATTGGTGTGTCCAATGATCCCAACGGTGTTTCTACTGTGCCGCACATCCTCGACCGCAACGGTAACCCCGTGCTCATGCGCTGCCGGGTAGATTTTGAGAATATCGGAGATGGGTTTGCCCATAATATCCTGATTAAACTCCCAATTCCCAAAGCGCTCGACCAGTCCTCTATTCAGCTGGTAGATCATGCAGTGCTACCTCCGGGAGGCACGGAGCAGTTCAGCTACACAGAGGACGATACACTGCGATATGAGCTCAGAAATGTTCTGCTTCCCGGAGCAGGTATGGAAGGCCTGACAAATCCAGCGTATGCCAGAGGTTTTTTTACATTTGATGTGTACACTTCCCCTTCCAACTTTCCGGTCAGTGATAGCCTTGGGATGTCAGCCCTGATCAAATTTGACAGTAACCCTTATATTGCCACTCAGCCCGCCTGGCAACTATACTTTGTTGACCCGACCCGCCCCAGCAACAGCGGCTTCACCTGGCCCGAATGGCTCAATGATTGCAATCGTCTTTACCTGCTCATCGGTGGCATAGCCCTGTTGCTCTTGTTGCTGATTCTGCTCATCTTGCTGGCACGACGACGTCCCGTCTGATGACCTTCCGTTTATGCTCCGACTCCAGATTATCTGCTTGCTGATTTGCCTTGCCTTACCGATTGCGCTGAGGTCTCAGGCAGTATCACCTGATTCGCTGCTCAAACAATGTAAAGCGACAGATAGTCTGGAGTTTGCGCTGAAAGTCGCACAGGAAGCCGCTGAAGTTTTTTTAGAAAAAAATCAACCTGACTCCTGGGCCGAGGCCCATATATGTGCCTGTCGCAAACTGGCTGACCGCAGAAAATTTGAAGAAGCAGCTATTTGGATGGGAAAGGCATCTGCTACCTTGCCAAAGTTAAGCAACAAGGCCAGCGCCCGGTTTTTTATGTGGTATGGATACGCCCTTTCAAATAGTGGTCAGTACCAGAAGGCTACGGGCGTATATGAAAAAGCCCGCGAAGAATACACTAAGGCAGGCCCCAAAAGCCCTGACATGGCTCAGTTTGTCATCAAGCCGCTGGCCAATGCCTACACCCGGCTGGGTGACTATGAACGATCGGCTTACCTGCTCGAAGAAGCTATGAATATTTCGAAGACGGCGGGTAGAAATGATCTTGCAGCGTTATTTTATAGCGACTATGGGGTCGCAAAGGTTGCACTTGGGCAAGCCGGGGAAGCTATCAATGCATACCACGCGGGCCTTGCCCTTGAAGGGGTTTCTCCCTCAACCCAAGTCTTGCTGGAGATTAATCTTGGCAGTTCACTGACGACAAAAGGAGAGTTTGTAGCAGCCCGCCGTGTGCTGGAGTCAGCTCTTAAAGCGGAAGATACACTCTTACGGGCTGGTGCTCTGTTGGGCTTAGGCGATCTGTTTGCCCGCCAGAAAAAACACCTTGAAGCTGAGAAGTACTACCTGAGAACCATCAGACTATACCAGAAATTTTATTCCTCCCCCTACCGCCGCGAAATCGGCAAAGTCTATTGCGCCCTCTCTGAAACATTTACTGAAGCGGGCAATACTGAAAAAGCACTCGGCTATGCACAGCAGGCGCTGCAGTGTGTGATTCCGGGGTTCCAGGATAAAGACCCTCGTAAAAACCCCCTGGCAGAGCAGTATTATCAGGAAAACACCATTTCCGAAGCACTTAGCGCCAAAGGTAATGCCTGGCGGAAAAGCTATGCCCGCACGCGAAACGTGGCTGATCTTCGGGAGGCTGTTGTCTGTTATGATGCCGCCCTGGCTATGGAGACCTATATGCTCCGCACCTACGACCTGGAGTCTTCCCAGCTTTCGAGGCTCGACTATCAGTATGCCCTCGTAGAAAGTGCGCTCGAAACAGCCTGGCAACTGTATCAGGTGGAAGGCAATCTTATCTGGCTGGAAAAAGCCTTTGAATTCGCTGAAAAAAGCCGGGCCACGCTCTTACAGGCAGGAATGCAGGAGGCTTCCGCGCGTTCGGACCTCGCAATTTCCCATGAATATACCCGCCGCGAGAACTACTTAAAGCAACAAATCACCGAGGCAGAACAGGAGTTGCTGGAGCTACAGCAAGAAGAACTGCCCGAAGGTGATCCGGCTGTTATCAAAGCCAAAGGTCAGCTCCTCCGCCTCCGCGACTCGCTCAGCTCCTTTGTCCGCGACCTCGAAAAAGCCTTTCCCGACTATTACCGCCTCAAATATGCCTCGCTGCTGGCCGCGCCAGCCGATATTCAGGCGCTGCTGGCACCCGACCAGGCGCTGCTGGAGTATTTTGCCGGGGAAAATGCCCTCTTTATCTTCGTCATCAGCCGGGACAAGGTGGACATGCGCCGGGTGGAACTGCCGGAGGGTTTTTCGCTCGAAGCGTCGGTGGACAGCCTGCGGCGTGGGATTTATGAATACCCGCTGGCACCAAGTGGCAGCGATGCCAAAAGCCGGGGCATCGGGTGGTACAAGCAGCTGTACCTGCGTCATGCGCGCCAGCTCTACACGCTGCTGTGGGAACCAGTCGCAGGACTGCTGCCCCGGCGGGTGCTGATCTCCCCCGATGGGTTTCTGGGCTATCTGCCCTTCGAAGCCCTGCTGACGAAAGATGCCTCGCCGGAAACGGGCTATGAAAACATGAGCTATCTGATTCAGAATCATATCATTAGCTATCAATATTCGGGGACGCTGTTCCTGTCTTTTTCCCAGCGCAGGCCCAGCCTTGCTCCGGCATTTGCGCTGATCGCGGCTCCTTCTTATGCAGGAGTGGCCAATCCCGAAAACGTGACCCGTGGAAGTCTGGGCCCTCTCCCCTACAGCAAAGACGAAGCCCAGTTTGTGCGAAACTACACCTCTGCGCAGCTCCGGCAGGGCAGCGATGCGACCCGCAATGACTTTATGGAGCGCGCCGCCCGCTACCGCCTGCTACATTTTACCGGGCACGGCATTATGAATGAGCGCAACCCCCGCTTTTCGTACCTGGCCTTTACGGCGCCAGGTGACTCTGCCGCGCAGGGCCATCTCTATCTCGCCGATCTATATCGTCTGCAACTCGATGCGGATATGGTGGTGCTGAGTGCCTGCGAAACGGGTATCGGCAAATTGTACCGGGGCGAAGGCATCTCCAGCGTGGCGCGGGGATTTATCCAGGCGGGTGCGCGGAGTGTGATTACTACGCTCTGGAGCGTCAATGACAAAAGTTCTGCGGAGCTGATGAACCGTTTTTACGAGTTGCTGGCCCAGGGTCTTTCCAAAGACGAGGCGCTGCAGCAGGCACGGCTTTCGGTGATTACCCGGCAGGCAAAGTCGCCTTTTTACTGGGCGGGATTTGTCGCGGTGGGGGATATGGGGCCGGTGGCTTTTCCGAATCCCTGGGCGCTGTGGATCTGGGTGGCGGCTGGGGTGGTGGCTGTGGCGGGTGGGGCATTTTTGATTTCACGCAGAGAAAGGGAGAGGCGGAGACGCAGAGGGTAAAACGCTTCTTTGCTCCTCTGCTCCTCAGCGTGAAATCCAACACACTTCCGTGCAGGAATTACCTCACAGTAAACCGCGACTGCATCTGCTTCCCGTTCAGGTGGCCTTTGAGCAGATAGATACCGCCGGGCAAATGGTCCCAGGGAAGTTGCGCTTCCTGATAGCCTGCGACAAGGGGCAGGCTGATCTTTCCTGCTGTGCGGCCATCGCTGCTGAAGACCTCGAGCAGCAGGGTTCCCGTTTCGGGTGAGGTGATCTGGAGCTGCGGTTTTTGGCCCGTAGCTACCGGAGAGGGTGCCACCTGAAAAAACAAAGCCGCAGGCGCTTCGGTATTCACTTCGATCCGGTCCGAAAGGAGGGTATTGCCATTGGCTTCGATGATCCGGAGGCGGTAGTAGCTGAGGCCGGGAAGCGTATGGGCATCTTCGAAGGTAAAGGACTTTCTGCCCCGGACTTCGGGGAAGGGGAGCTGGGCGATTTCGGAAAAGAGGCCGTCGGCAGCGCTTCGCTCGATGTGGCAGATGCCTTTTTCTCCCTGCCCGGAGAGGGTCCAGAGGAGGTGAAGGCTGTTTATGCCGGGCCGGGCTGAGAAGGCGAGCAGGCGTATGGGCAGCACACAGATGCCGCCGCTGACTCCCTGGGGAGCGGTGAGGCCCGTAAGTTCGACGCCTGC
>RDXT01000972.1 GCA_004292985.1 Bacteroidota bacterium | reverse complement strand
AAGGCTCCAGCACACCCCGGATGTTCCAGTTGATGTTGATGGCGCTGCGCGCAGACAGTTTCAGCCACTGGTTGTCATCTGAGTCGAGCAGCCAGTCGCCATCGCTGGCAGCAGGCCCGGAGTCGCAGCCGAGGGTTCCCGCGCCGGAGCTGCCAAAAAACCGGATCACGATCCACAGATCTTTGTTTTCAGCCGCTACCGCTGTGCTGAGGATGTGACGGTTCCACGAATTGCCGATCACGTCGCTGCTCGTAATGGCGGAATACACCAGCGCTTCAGGTGCGCCAGAGGCCGTGGTGCCCTTGTATATTTTGACGGTGCAGGAAGTAGGTACCGCTTTGAGATAATAATATACTTCTGTCAGCATGCCGCCCGGATAGTCTTTCATAAATGAGGCCGGAATGCGGATGCCTGCTTCAAACGTATTTCCATTTGGCAAAATGGGTGCATCTACATTGCGTCCGTCGTAGTTCAGCGCTACCAGCGGTGCTTCGATCTGCGGCTCAGGCAGCACATTTTCTTCTTTACAGGAACTGAGGACCATCAGGCCCAGGACAATCAGGAGGGGGATACGAAAGGTCATGGCGAAATAAATTAATCTTTCCCCGATATACGTATTTCTTTGCCGGATAGACAAGATCGGGGGCACACGGGTGAAAGACACGGCTACACGCTGAGTAAGTGCCCCGCACAACCTTTTCCTGCATTTCCAGTTATCTTATCAAATCTTCCTCTATGCCCTTTGCTGTTCACTGGTTCCGGCGGGACCTGCGCCTCGACGACAACACCGCATTGTTTCATGCCCTGCGCTCAGGCTTTCCGGTACTGCCTGTGTTTATCTTCGACCGGGAAATCCTCGACCTCCTGCCCGCTGCCGATGCCCGTGTGGACTTCATTCACCGGACCCTCTCAGACCTCAGAACACAGTTGCAATCTCTGGGAAGCGACCTCGTGCTGCGCTATGGAAAGCCGGAAGAAGTGTGGCAGGAGCTGATGCAAAGCATTGATATTCAGGCAGTTTACACAAACCACGACTACGAACCCTATGCCCGGAGCCGTGACCCGCAGATCGCAGCCCTGCTGGCCGCCAAAGGCTTTTCCTTTCATACCTTCCGGGACCAGGTGCTGTTTGAAAAAACAGAAGTACTCAGCGGCAGCAACAGCCCCTAC
>RDXT01000275.1 GCA_004292985.1 Bacteroidota bacterium | reverse complement strand
TCAAAGATACGCCTCTGACGGCTGCCGCATCGGGCGCTGCGCTGGGCCAGAAACTGGCTTCATTGACCCTGCCTGTGGCAGAAGGTGCGACCTCTTCGGCGGTAGCGGCGGCTATCCAGGGCAAATCATTTATACTTCAGGAAAATAAGATGGGGATGAAGGCAGTCTCTTTTTCATTTGAAGGGAATAGCTGCATTCTGTCTTTGACCAGCGACACACAGACCTACCGTATCCGCAGCGGCATGGGCGCCTGGGTGGAGGGAAAAACCCTGATGCCGGGAGCGCCTCCCAGCTTGTTTACGCAATATAACATCCCGGAAAAGCCCTTGCGGGTGGTGAGCAGCGCAGCATGGAAGGACCCTCAGACCCTGTCTCTGACCTGTTTATATGTCGAGACACCGCACCACGACAAGCTCAGCTGTGTTTTTGAAGGGAATAACGTGAAAGTGACCTTTTTAAACAGCATTTCTGCGATGTCCGGGCCAGATCGCCCTGATTTTCGTCCGGTGCTGGAGGGGACTGTTGCTGGATAATAGGTACACCGCAAGGGGGCAAGGGGCTGCACCCCTTGCTATCATATTGCGCCCCGTCAGGGCTTAGAAACGCTGTTCCCTGAAAACTATACCCAAAACGCCCGCAGGTTCGGGAAACGCTGCGGGGTTTTGGAAGATACTGTTCCCTGTTCCCTGAAAACTGTTCCCTGAAAACTACACCTGTAACACTCCCGTCTTAAACTCCCGCACCTCCGGATTCTGGTCGGCCATTTCGATGCCGGTGGAAATGATGCGGCGGGTATCTTCGGGGTTAATGATCCCGTCTGTCCAGAGGCGGGCGGCAGCGTAGTAGGGCGACATTTGCCGCTCATAGCGTCCGCTGATTTCGGCCAGAATCCGCTCTTTTTCCACCGGATCAATCACCTTTCCCTGCTTTTCGAGGGCTGAGACCTGGATTTGCATCAGGGTTTTGGCGGCCTGGTCGCCGCCCATGACCGCAATCTGGGCCGAAGGCCAGGCAAAAATCATCCGGGGATCATAGGCTTTGCCGCACATGGCATAATTTCCCGCGCCATAGGAGTTGCCCAGGATAAAAGTGAATTTAGGCACGACCGAATTGGCCACCGCATTCACCATTTTTGCGCCATCTTTGATAATGCCTCCCTGTTCGGAGCGGGA
>RDXT01000510.1 GCA_004292985.1 Bacteroidota bacterium | reverse complement strand
GCGCAGGCGACATGGCGTTTTTGCTGGGCATCGCCCTGCTGCTGGCCCGCTATGGCACCCTGGATCTGGCGGCGCTGGCGGAGGTTTACCATACTTCCCCTCCTGAAGGTTTTTACTTTACGCTCACGGGCCTGCTGATATTTGGCGGGGCCCTGGGCAAATCGGCGCAGTTTCCCTTGCAGGTATGGCTCCCCGATGCGATGGAAGGTCCGACCCCTGTGTCGAGTCTGATTCACGCGGCGACGATGGTCGCAGCCGGGGTCTATCTGCTGGCGCGAACCTATGTGTTCCTGAGTCCAGATGCGCGGGCAGTGATTTCGTTCATTGGGGCGATAACGGCGCTGCTGGCAGCTTTTTCGGCCCTGGCGCAGCAGGATATCAAGCGGGTGCTGGCCTACTCTACGATTTCACAGCTGGGTTATATGGTCATCGCCATAGGGGCAGGCGCTCCGCAGATGGCGCTCTTTCACCTCTTTACCCATGCCTTTTTTAAATGTGCGCTTTTCCTATCGGCGGGTGCGGTCATTCACCAGCTTCACCATGCAGGGCTGAAGGGTGCCGATGCCCAGGACCTGCGGAACATGGGCGGACTGCGCAAAAAAATGCCCTTTACCTTTGCCCTCTACCTGATTCCGATGCTGGCCCTGAGCGGCGTACCTTTTACAAGTGGATTTCTGTCGAAGGAAAGTGTTTTGTTGGGAATATGGCAAGCGGCTGAAACACAGGGCGGTATCTATGGAATTATACTGATACTTGCTTTTGTAACGGCGGGCATCACGGCTTTATATATGGCCCGGCATGCATACCTGATCTTTGGCGGGAAAACGGACAAATGGGAAAACAGTTCCCTTCACGATCCGGGCTTGCTGATGCAGGTTCCGCTGGCCATCCTGGCGCTGGGGAGCCTCTGGCTGCTGTTTTCGCTGAATCCGATCGAAGGAGAGGGGAGCTGGATTCTCTTTAAGGTGCCTGAGTATGAGCCCCTTACCTCTCACGCTCCGGTAGCCTGGGTGTCTCTGCCGCTGGTGTTTGGCGGGCTGCTGCTGGGCTACCTGCGCTATGGGCGGGGCCGGGCGGGTGTCACGGTGCCCCACTGGATACGCCGCCTTTCGGAGGAGCAACTGTATATCAGCACAGGATATGAACGCCTTGTGGCGCTGCCGGGGCTGGCCTTGAGCCGGGCTTTGGCCTGGTGGGACACCTATATCGTAGATGGTCTGGTCAATGGCATCGGGCAAGGTGTCACACAGGTGCTGGCGCCGCTGGCGGTTTTTACCGACCGCCGGGGCATAGACGGGCTGGTCAATGGAATCGCGGGGCTTTTTGCCTGGGGCGGCAGGCGTATCCGGCGCGTGCAGTCGGGACATATCCAGCGCTACCTGCTCTGGGCGCTGGCCGGAATTTTTGCATGGATAATATGGCTGAGATAAGCGGATGATACTAACCTTATTAACCTTTCTGCCGCTGGCTGCGCTGCTGCTGATGGCCTTTCTGCCCCGGCAGGCGGCCCCGGCTCACCGCTGGATTGCGCTGATAATCACCTTATTGCAGGTGATAGGAGCTGCGCTGTTTCTGGTACCCGCCTGGCTGGCGGCCCGTGCAGCGGGTGCGGATGCCTTCGCTTTGCAGGAACAACTGCCCTGGATACTCCTCGACCTGGGAGCATGGGGTACCCTCCGGCTCGATTATTTTCTGGCAGCCGATGGCCTGAGTCTGGCCCTTACCCTGCTCACCCTGCTGCTGATGCCCATTGCGGTCCTTTCTTCCTGGAAAGTCAGCCACCGCCCGCAGGCTTATTTTATGTTGCTGATGCTGCTCGATACCTCGCTGGTGGGCGTGTTTCTGGCGATGGATTTTTTCCTGTTTTTCATCTTTTACGAACTGCTGTTGCTGCCCATGTTTTTCCTCATCGGCTTGTGGGGTGGTGAAAAACGGGAGTATGCGGCGCTTAAATTTTTCCTTTATACCCTGGCGGGTTCGGTTTTTATGTTGCTGGTGATGGCAGGTCTGCTGTTTAGCTACGCTGCCCCCAACTCCGCCGGAGAAGCTCCTGAATTAACCCTCAATATCCTCACCCTCAGTCAGTTTAACATATCCGAACCGCAATTCGCGATTGAAGGAAGTGTCTTCGCTCCGGGCAGTATATTGCTGGGAATGGATGCCCGTTTGCTGGGCTTTGTAGTTCTGTTTCTGGCCTTTGCGATCAAGCTCCCTGCCATTCCCCTCCACACCTGGCTGCCCGATGCACACGTAGAAGCCCCCACAGCTATCTCGGTAATTCTGGCGGGCATCGTGCTGAAAGTCGGCGGCTACGGCATGGCGCGCCTGTGTTACGGCATTTTTCCGGATGCGGCGGCGCAGCTCCATTTCTGGATTGCCGGGGCAGGACTGGTCTCGATTCTCTATGGTTCCCTGGTAGCGATGGGTCAGAAGGATCTCAAGCGGCTGGTGGCTTACTCTTCGGTGGCCCACATGGGCTATGTGATGCTGGGGCTGGGCAGCCTCACGGCAGCCGGGATCAGTGGCGCCTATTTTCAGATGATCGCCCACGGGCTGGTCTCTGCGCTGCTGTTTTTGCTGGTAGGCGTCCTCTACGACCGGGTACACGACCGCGAAATCAGCCACTTCCGGGGCCTATGGGACCTGATGCCGCGCTATTCTGTCGTGGTAATGCTGGCTTTTTTTGCCTCGCTGGGCCTGCCGGGCCTGTGTATGTTTGTCCCGGAACTGCTGGTCTATACGGGAGTGCTCCAGTCGGATCTTCCGCTCTGGCTGCCTGCGCTGGCGGTGCTGGGCATTTTGCTGGGGGCAGCCTATTATTTGCGCACCTATCGGCAGATGTTTTTTGGGGTATTTGACGAAGGGCACACCAGCACCTGGCGGGGCCTGCTGACCGACCTCAGGCCACGCGAATACCTGATGATCCTGCCGCTGGTCGCCCTGATTGTGGTTTTGGGACTGCTGCCGGGGCTGGTGCTGGATTTTCTGGGGGGAGATGCGACAGCGCTGGCAGATCATGTGAAAACGGCGATCACGATTCCCTGAGACAAATGCCTGAAAGCCTGCATAGCTTATGGTTAAATTCCCCTATCTTTATCGCGCGATTTCCACTCATTCTGATATGACACATAAGGGGCTGATATTCTTCGCTTTGTCTCTGCTCGTGATGGCTTGCGGCTCGTCCGACCTTTCTCTGGTAAACCAGGTGAAGCGCTTTGAGCCGGAATGGGCTTATGTAAGCGAAAAAGTGACTTTCATAGACCGCAACCTGCGCATCACACACCGCCGCTACGACGAAGACCTCCGCCAGGTCGAGCCGCTGATCGGACGTGCCGATTCGCTCTCCCGACCTGCACTCCATAAGCTCACCAGCCAGTATCAGGAAATGGCCCGCGAGCGCGACGACATCGAAAAACGCTTCGAAGAGCAGAAAAAACAGTTCGTGGCTCAGGTCAAGGAGTTCAACGACTGGGAAACCCGCCTCATGAAAGGCCGCATCAGCACCGGCAGTGCCAACCGCCAGTTTGCGGAGTTTCGCACCACCCACCAGGCCGTAAAAAACGAAATGGATAAGCTCTATGAAGAGCTTACCCAAAATCTGGACCGTCACAATGCACTGATCCGCCAACTGGCCGAAGGGGTGAACCTCTACACCAGCCTGGCCATTGACTACGAATAAGCCTCAGAGCAGATTCGTCATAAATAACACCATCGCTGCATTCACCATATCGCGGTTGGCTTTTTTGCTCAATCCGTGTCCCTCGTCTTTGGCCATAATGTACCAGATGCTCAGATCGCGGTCTTTCAGGGCCTGCACCATTTGCTCCGACTCGGATAGAGGTACGCGGGGATCATTTTTCCCCTGAAAAATAAACATCGGCTTCGTGATATTGCCAATGTGCTGAATAGGGGAAATCTCTGTCAGAAATGCACGCATTTTGGGGTCGCGCTCGTCGCCATACTCCACCCGGCGCAGGTCCTGGCGATAGCCGCTGGTATTTTCGAGGAAGGTAACCCAGTTACTGATGCCAAAGAGGTCAATTCCTCCCTTCAGCCGGTCATTAAAATGGGTCATGCAGGCGAGGGTCATATACCCACCGTAAGAACCGCCATAAACCATGACCCGGCCCGGATCGAGGTCACTTTGTTTGCCGATCCAGTCGAGCAGCGTGCCGATGTCTTTCACTGAGTTTTCGCGCAGATAGGCATCGTCGAGGCTCACATAGGTTTTGCCATATCCGGTAGAGCCGCGCACATTGGGCACCAGCAGGGCAATTCCTTTTTCATTAAGCAAATACTGGAAAAAGGGATTAAACGTCGGAAGTGACTGACCCTCAGGGCCTCCGTGAATCGAAATGACAACCGGAAATTTGCCTGTGGCTGTTTTGGGCTTATACAACAGCGCCGGAATCATGCGGGGTTTTCCATTGACAGAATCAAAGGTCGGATACTGCACAATTTCGGGGGTAATAAATGTCGCCGGGTTGAGGCCCCCTACTTCGCTGAAAGTCCAGCGGGTAAATGTGCCTTTTTTGCTGTCCCACACAAACACATCGCTGGGGGTCGAAGAGGTATTGATGCTCATCGCGACCTGCCGCCCGTCGGGGTGAAATTTCAGTCCGCCAACAACGCCCTTGGGCAGGCCCTCCACTTTTCTGAACTTGCTGCTGCGGGTATCCATAAAGTAGAGCGCCGTAAACCCACCTTCATTTACCGTAAACACCAGCGAACGGCCATCTTTGCTCAGGTCGAAGGTCTCCACATCCCAGGAAATACCGGGCGTCACGGCGCTGAACGTGCGGGTAGCCAGATCATAG
>RDXT01000509.1 GCA_004292985.1 Bacteroidota bacterium | reverse complement strand
GCTGCCGAGCGCTCCATTGGGACCTAAGAGAGAGCCTAACGCGTCATTCAGTCCGCCCTGCGCAGCTTCGGGCACATCTTCGGGGTCCACAGGGTCGAAGAGCAGCTTCACGAGCTTGTCATAGACGACCGTGAGCAGGCCCTCCATGTTCTGGTCGCTTCCGGCGGTCGTGAGTTTGATGGCACTGTTTTTCATCATTTCCTTCAGCCCCAGTTCCACATCTGCCGAAACAAAATAGATACTCCCGCCCGCATTAAACGACTGGTCTTTTTTCACTTCGGTCCAGTCCACTTCCAGGTCGGCGTGGTAGCTGTCGCTGAGGCCGGAGAAGGTAAGTTCGAACACAATCGAAATGTCGGGCGTGGCCATTTTGAAGCTTTCCAGCAGGATTTTCGATTGCTGGGGCGTCATATCAAAGGAAAGTGCAATGCGGGTATTTTCAAGGATGGGCGCTTCGCCGGTACTGATCAGCGCTTCGCCTTCTTCATTCGTTTTGGGGTCAATGATGGAGGAAATCAGCGCGTAACGGCCTTTCTGAAACACAACCGGCCCGCGGAGTTTCACATCCGGATTTTGCAGAATTTCTTTCAGCTTCGCCTGTGCCCGCTGGATCTGGCGTGCCGGGGTCTCATATTGCACCAGAAAGTGCAGCACAGCGCCGCCTCCGGCTTCGTTGATGGTGTTGCCTGCGGGGCCTGCGCCGGGTTTTTCGATCATGTAGCGCATGAAGGAAAACTGCGGCAGCGAGTCCTCATCGAGGGCAAGCCGGGCCTGCGAAGGCAGATAGAGGTAGGTGAGCGAGTCGGTGATCAGCGGAAAACACCACAGGCCCTCGGCCCGCACGCCACGGTCTATCAGTACCTGCTGGGCAAATATGCGCGCAGGGAGGATGGCTGCTACAAAAAGTAGCAGAAACAGGGTATTTTTCATAGGAGTAGCTCCCGGACTAATTTTGCGGCGGCAGAATAAACAGATAGTCTTCTTTCAGCTCCTGTGGAGCGGTTTCTTTCTTGCCATTGACCCCATACCAGGTGATCTGGTAGGCAAGAGGCTCGTTGGCATCGTGGTAGAGGGCCGTTTTGATGATGCTCGATGCATCTTCGACCCTCAGGATCACGGTTTTCTGCGGCTGTGCTTTACCGGCGAGGACGACAAAAAAGCGGATCGTAGCGGAACGGTATCCTGCATCTTTAAACAGGCTCCGGTCTGCATCTATTTCGATCACTTTTTTCTTAAAGGGGGGCGTAAGGGCAATAGAGGGTTCTTTGGAACTTATCCACTGGTTTTCGGCTGCCGGAACCTTAATGGTTTTGTTGTCGCCTTTGATGCTCCAGCTTACGCGGTATTCATAGTTGAGCCAGTCGGCTCCCTGCGAACCCAGGCGGGGATACTGAATCGCTTGAAAATCAACACCTTTCTCTAAATCTTCGCGGCGGAAGACCAGATCGCCTGTTACGTCATTTTTACCATCGCCATAGATTTTGCGGAAACTGACCGTGGTAAAATTGAGGACATCTTTGTAGGATTCGGTAAAGGAACCATCCACCTGAAAATTCACATCGCGCTTCTGGAAGTCGGGATCGTCGAGGTTCACCACCTGAAAATAGCGGTCCCGCTCTTTGAGGGCGCCATAGAGGCCGCTGAGGTTGCCGGAAGTGTAAACAGGTACTTTAATGGTGGTGGCTTTGCCGAGGTTGAGGTAAAATTTCTGTATCCGGATGTCGGTGCGCTTTTTCATCACAAACTGCTCATCGGTTACGTAGGCAGCATTGTCGTGGCCTCCGAATACATTGGCAAAAAAACCGCGCTCCTGCCGCATGGGGATCTGATTTTGCTCCACCGCTACTTCCGTCGTGGGTTTTTGCGCCCATCCGGTTTTGGAGTCGAACATCAGCTCGATGATTTTATTGGTAACCAGGGTCAGGATGCCGTCCATGTCATTGGCTTTTACCCCCAGACCTGCGCTTCGGTCAAACACATCTACCTTCAGCATCTGGTTTTGCACCAGTTTGTCGGTGATGTCCCGGATCTGCTCGCGTTTAAAGCCTTCCTGCTCATTGTAAATCTGGCTGAAGTGAGTGTAAATGGTTGATACATCAGCAGTTATGACTGCATTGTAGGCTTTTACATAGGCTTCATATACGCCGCTGAGCGACACAGACACGTCGGAGGTTCCCCGCTGGAAGGTTTCCCACAGGAGCGTAGCGCCCTCCTGGCTGAGTTTGGCAGCTACTGCGGCCTTAGAGCCGGGCAAAAAAGGCGCATGGCCGGAGGTAACGACCGAGGAAGTGAGCGCATTTTTACCCGTTGTATTATTAAGCACCGAAGACACGATCTGAAAGCTGGAAAGGCCTTCTTCGCCATCGTCGATGGCTTCCTGAAGCGGCACTGGGCCCACCAGTTTGGCCCCGGAGACCACTTTCTGAAGCTCTTTTTCCAGTTCGCTGAAGGATTGCGCATCGAGCGAAAACTCGATCAGGGCGTGAAACAAACCGCCATTGTTTTCAGGGCCGCCTTTGCCGACATATTTGATAAACAGAAGCTCATAAGAACCATCGGCATGGGTGGCGAGGCGCGGATACTGGGGAATGTAGTAATACGCGAGCGGATCGTCGAGGTCCTGCAATAACTGGAAACCTTTGACAAAGAGCCTGCCTTCATCATATTTCACCAGTGCAGAAACAGAAACGGGAGACCATGCGCATACGACCAGCCACAGGGCAGTGAAAAAATGCTTCATTGGGGTTGTAAATTGGATGCGTTTGCCTGACCTGAGAAAATCTTGACTTTGCTACATAAACAACGTCGTCGGGACTTTTCAAGTATGAGGATTAAAAAATAATGAAGCTCCGACTATTGGGTTTACCGGAATATGCCGGAAGCCCTATATAATCTGAGGGGTATGGCATTCTGACGTAAATGTTAACGCAATTACATCAGAAATCCAAAAAAATCTCATGAAACGGCATCCTCCGTCCTTTTTAAGGCCGTATTTCCTGCTTCCCGGGCGAGAGAGCGACCTTTTTCCCTTCCCACAAAAGTTCGCCGCTGAGACCTTCGGGCAGGGTAATGCTGCCGCTGAGCTGGCTTCCTTCGCGGCGGAACTCCACCGAAATCATGCCTTTCGGATGCGGTACACGTCCCGAAACCTGGGTCAGGTTTCCCAGAAAAGGCTCGATCCGCACACGGGAAAATCCCGGCGCTGCTGTATTGATGCCGCAGACCAGCGACAGCAGTTCGTAGTTGGGAGAGGCGCTCCAGGCGTGGCAGTCGGAGCGGGTCGGTTCAGGGTTTTCGGCAAAGGTACTCAGGCCCATTGCGAGCATATCGTGCCAGGGGGCAAGCTCCGGTAAAAAGGCATCGCCCAGATGGGTCTTTTTCAGGGCCTCAAACAGGTAAAACTTGAAGTAAAAGGTACACTGCGTAAGGCTGGTGTCGCCCGCAATCCGTTGAATCAGAGCGCTTTGCTCTTTGGCCGGAACTGCATCGGTAAGTACGGCGAGGATATTGGCATGCTGGCTGAAGTCCTGTTTTTCGGGCGTATCGGCAAGGATCCGGCGGGTATTGTCCCAGCATTGCGCATAGGTGGCCTCGGTTAAGGTACGCGCCTGTTTGCGGTAGGTACGGGCTGTTTTGGGGTCTCCCCAGTAGTCAAACAGGTCAGCAGCTTGGTACAGGGTGTAGGCATATTGCAGCGAAAGGATCGAGGAACCTCCGGTAAAGGCACCTTTGGGAACGCCCCCCATGCGCGAATCCTCTTCCCAGGGCCAGGCCCAGTCCACAAAGTTCCACCATTCGACTTTACCCAGCATTCCATCTGCCCGCTGCCGCGCTTCAAACCAGGCCAGTACGTCGCGGATGCCCTTTTTGTGCGACAAAATAAACGCATCGTCTGTGCGGTGCATCCAGTAGTCGTGGATCATCGAAATCCAGAACAACGAATAGGTCGGGATAATCTGCGGATCTGCCGAAGGGTACCGGCTTTGCGGCAGGCCTTCCGGGATAAAGGAGTGACTGAAGTCGTTGATGGCCTTGCGCATCAGGCGGTCGTCGCCCGCTACATAGAGGGAAATCAGGGCCTGGATGCGCGTATCGCCCGTATATTGGTACTGCTCATAATAAGGACAGTCGAAATAGGTTTCTCCCGCGCACAGCCGCGCAGTTCGCCAGCCCACCGTCCAGATGTTGCTGAGGGTAGGATCGCTGCTGCTGAATGCGCCTTTTTCTTCGAAGGGATAGCCCGTAAACATCCCGTAAAGGTCGAGTACGGTCAGCGGCTCGGTTCCGGTTTCGATCTCCATTTCGAGGTAGCGGTAGCAGCGCCACCACAGCGGACGATACTGCCGCTGGCTGCCGCCGTCCATCACAAAGCGGTCCTGCACCCCGATGATCTGTTTGCCCGTAACTTCGTTCCGGTTGCCTTTTGCCGCTGTTCATCTACCATCGCTTCGGCATAGCTGAGGGTAACAGTAGCGCCTTTGCCTCCGCTGACCCATAGCTCCGGGTAGGCATTGGTGAGGTGCGACTGGTCGAAGAGAATTTTCACATGGCTGCGGGCGGGCACTTCGAAGGGCTGTTTTCCCGTAACAAATGCCTCTGATACGTTTACGCCCTCTGCCCGCCGCAGCGCAGCCAGCCGTTCCACGTGCTGCTCCATCATCGGGATTTCGCGCGGACTCAGGATCCAGTTGCCATCCGTACCCACGCCACGGGGTTTGGCTGTAAACCACAGCGCTTCCGAAGCAGGCCAGGCGCTGTCATCATAGCCGGGCTGCTCCCATCCCCAGGGGTAGCGGCTGCCATCCACCAGATCGCCATC
>RDXT01000508.1 GCA_004292985.1 Bacteroidota bacterium | reverse complement strand
GGAAGACTGGTTCCGCGCATCTCTTCTGTCCAAAATGATAGAGCGTCCATCTTTTACTCTTTTAACCCTATATACGATTTTATGGGACAGGATAAGGGCTGTGCCTCGGGTGTTGTATCAGGCGGGTTTTGCCCGCTCAGGAAAGAGGGGCACAGCCCCTGAGATAATAGACACAAAGCACAGCCTTGCGCCAGCCACGAGGGCATATGCTGTGCAGGTGAGAGGAAACACGCATTAAAAAATAGATACCGGCAATCCTTTATAGCCTCTATATTCCACAGAGGAAAAATACAGAAGGAATACATAATCGTCAGACTTTTTCACGGGTGTAAATACAAATAAATATATACCAGAGCCTGATATTGTACCGATAAAAGATTCAGTTACATAACGTCCGGTAGCCAGAATAGAGTCCTGTTTAGCCTGCACGGAATATATTTCCTTCTTGATGGCTGAATTTATGGCATTCCTGCGTTTAAGCAATGAGTCTTTCGAATAGGGGTATTCCAGGGGTATGTCAATATCTATTGCCTCCCAATACGAATAAATATCCATTGCCTTATGGTTTTTCAGAGAGGTATCCTCTTGTATTTCATACAGATTTTCCAGCAGGATACGCATGTGCTGCACGCTGATGTCCTGAGAGGGAATAGAATCTATAAATGCTTTCAGATCCCTGACATTGTTCTCGATTGTTTCTTTTTTTAAGGTCCCTTCCAGCATCCTCATGGGTTGATACATCTGTTTACAGAAATCACCTGTATATGAGATCACGCCTACATCTATCCCTTCGAAATAACAGTGAAAATACTTCCATTTCGCGCTGATTGCCTGAACATTAATCACTTGTGCTTTGGAGGAGTCATACATAGGAAGGTTATCCGGTACTAATCCCAAGTCTTTATACTCCTGAACTACCTGCAAATAGTAAGAAATGGTATAGTTAATCGCTTGCTCATCCCCAAAGTCATCCGTGCAGGGTTCTACCTGATTGCATGATCCGGCAAGAAGAACGCAGAGGGCACATGCTGCGTAAAGGTGGGCTGAAGGGTGTGTGTGTTGCATGAGTTGTAATATAAAATAGCGATTAGTAGCGATGCCCATACTCTCTCTATATTTCTCTTATACCCCTCTAACCCTCACATACCCCCCTAAAAAGACTATTTCCCCCCTATCTTCGTTATCTAAAGTAACGAAACCCATCTGAATGAAGCAAATCTCTACCCTTCTGTATATCCTGCTCTTTTTCTTGTTTATACCCGCCACCTACGCGCAGGACTGGCTGTACCTGAACTCAGGCTCCGAATATGTGGGGCTGGGTGACCTCGATGTGCCAGGCAACCAGATCACGGTCGAGGCGGAAATCTATATGGAGCCGGGCGGCACAAATTACGACATCGTTTCCAAGCACAACGACGGTTCGAACATCAACTACCTGCTGCGGCCCCGGCGGGGAGAAATCAGCACGGTCGGCGGCACCTGGCACCATACGCCTGTGAATTGCATTCCTGATTTTAATGAGTGCTACCATATCGCGATGGTCTATGACGGTGCGATGCTGTCTCACTATATCAATGGCGACCTGAATTCGCAAACGCCTGTGACGGGCAACATGGTGCAGAACTTTTTCTCTGCCCGAGTGGGCTATATCGGTTCGCCTTTCGGCTCGGCTGCCGAGCAGTTTTACGGCTACATCAACGAGGTCCGCATCTGGAATGTGGCCCGAAGCCAGGCGCAGATTCAGGCGAATATGTTTGCGCAGCTTCCCAATCCCACCACGCAGACAGGCCTGCTGGCTTACTACCGATTTAATTCGCTGACCAATCTTCAGGGTAACGCCACCTGGAATGGCAACCTCTCTGGAGGGGCAACCCTGGGCGCCACAAGCCCCGGATGCGCTGTGCCGGGCGTGGCCTGCGACCCGCTGGCGATCGGGGAGCAGCCGGAAGAGGAGGAAGATTTATACGCACCTTCCCCTGAACTTACAATCTCAGACGGCATTCTAAAATTAGTTATCCCAGACAATGAAGAAGGCAACCTGTTTGTTCGGTTAATAGATATGTCCGGTCGTACCGTCATAGAACAGAAGGAGTGGCTTTCAAAGGGAACAACTTTTGATTGGGAGCTTAATCATTTGCCTTCCGGTATGTATCTTTGTGATGTAAAAATGAATGGGCGACAAATGCTGATCAAAAAAGTTGTTGCCCAGGATCACTAACCATACAGTCACAATGAAAAGTCCACGCACATATCTGAAGGCGACCTTCATAGCGCCTTCCATATGCTTTTTCTTCATATCTTCTTGTGTTCATTTTCAGGCATTTGGGCAAGATTGGCTTTATCTGAATAATGTTGCAGAGTACGTAGAAATAGGAGACCTGGACATAGGCACGAATCAAATGACAATAGAGGCTGAAATATATATGGAGGCAGGGGGTACGTGGTATGACATACTTTCTAAGCACAGCGACGCTTCAGATGTCAATTATCTATTGAGGCCTATGCATGCTGTTTTGACAACGAATAACGGATTTGTAATTACTCCCACAAATTGTATCCCGGATTTTAATGAATGTTATCATATCGCCATGAGGTATGATGGCAATATGTTGGAGCATTATATTAATGGAGTGCTAAACAGCCAGATACCAATTACGGGAAATGCAGTAGTAAATCATTTTCCAACCAGGATTGGTTATATGGGGTCTCCTTATGGCTCCTTGTCTGAGCAGTTTTTGGGCTACATCAACGAGGTCCGCATCTGGAATGTGGCCCGCAGCCAGGCTGATATTCAGGCGAATATGTTTGCGCAGCTTCCCAATCCCACCACGCAGACAGGCCTGCTGGCTTACTACCGATTTAATTCGCTGACCAATCTTCAGGGCAATGCCACCTGGAATGGCAACCTCTCCGGTGGGGCGACGCTGGGCGCCACAAGCCCCGGATGCGCTGTGCCGGGTGTAGCCTGCGACCCGCTGGCGATCGGGGAGGAGCCGGAAGAGGAAACGCCGCTTTTGCCTCCGCCGCTGCGCTTTCAGGTATCGGCAGGCCGCATGGGACTTAGCTGCGTCGCCCCCGAAAACGGGCAGTTCGACATCCGGATCAGTGACATGGCGGGCCATCAGGTATATGCGCAGCAGGAGGTGCTTCGGCAGGGCGCGGAGCAGCAGTGGACAAGCCCGCAGCTTTCTTCCGGTGTCTATATATGCGAACTCCGGATGAACGGAAGACAGATTTTTTTGCAGAAAGTGGCCATATTTTAAGCTATTTTCACCGCCGGACGTATATATTGAGATGGTCCGGTCCTTGTGTAAATATGCCCCCCTATGTCAACTGCAAAACCCATTGAACTGAACGTCAGGGGAATGACCTGCACGAACTGCGCCCTTGGCGTGGAGAAATATCTGAAAAAAGAACACGCATCTGCCGTTTCGGTAGATTTTACTTCGGGTGCGGTGCTGTTTGAACTGGAGAAAGAAGCCCAGTTACCCCGCATTATAAAAGGGATCGAAAAGCTGGGCTATGAAGTGCAGCGCGCCGAAACGGCCCGTCCCCTTCAGGGCTGGAGCAACATAGAAAAACTCCTCGCATTCAGCCTGGTCTTTACGGTTCCGCTGCTGCTGCACATGTTTATTTCCTGGCATCCGCTGCACAATCCGTGGGTACAGCTCGCGCTGGCTACGCCTGTGTATCTCGCGGGGATGTACCATTTCGGACGCAGCGCGTTTCACTCCCTGAAAGCAGGCGTCGCCAATATGGATGTGCTGGTGACAATCGGCGCAACGGCAGCCTTCGGCTATAGTCTGTACGGTACCCTCACGAACGCGGGACCTGATTTTCTGTTTTACGAAACGGCAGCAAGTATCATCAGCCTGGTCCTGCTGGGCAATGTGATGGAACATCTGGCCGTAAAACGCACCACTTCTGCGGTGGAGGCACTGGCGCGGCTTCAGCCCGAAACGGCCCGGCGCATTTCGGTGCATGGCGACCATGAGCATATCGAGCAGATCGAAGCCCGGCAGATTGTTACGGGCGACCTGATCCAGGTGAACCAGGGCGACCGGATTCCGGCGGATGGGATCATTACCTCCGGTACGGGCGAAGCCGACGAATCCATGATCAGTGGTGAAAGTGTGCCCCGCTACCGGGCGGAGGGTGAGCCTCTGCTGGGCGGCTCCCTGCTGGTCAGCGGCAACCTGCGGATGAAAGCCACTGCCACGGGCAAAGACAGCGTGCTGGGCAGCATCATCGAACTGGTGCGCAAAGCCCAGGCCGATAAACCGCAGATTCAGCAGCTGGCCGATAAAATCAGCGCAGTATTTGTGCCGGCAGTGCTGGCGGTTTCGTTGCTCACCTTTGTCCTTTCGCTCTGGGCATTTGATCTGGGCATAGGCCCTTCGCTGATCCGCAGCGTAGCTGTGCTGGTCATTGCCTGCCCCTGCGCGATGGGACTGGCTACCCCAACGGCGGTTGTGGTGGGGATCGGGCGGGCTTCGCAGGCAGGGATATTGATCAAAGGCGGACGCACCCTGGAGCTTTTTTCCCAGGTCAAACGGGTGGTTTTCGATAAGACAGGCACGCTTACCACGGGCGCTTTCCGGATTGCGGGCGTTCATTCCTATGGAATGGAAGAGGCTGATATACAGCAGATTGTAGTGTCTTTGGAGAAACGATCCTCACACCCGGTAGCCCGTTCCATACAGGCTGCCTGGGCGCACATTACCCCTGCAGAATTGGCGCAGGTTACAGAGGCGCCGGGGCTGGGCATGACCGGACAGGATGCTGCCGGACATAGCTACCAGTTGGGGTCTTTCCGCATCGCGCAGGGGCTGGGCGGCGG
>RDXT01000507.1 GCA_004292985.1 Bacteroidota bacterium | reverse complement strand
ATAAGATTCCCTTCGTCGTCAAAATCAACCACAACGAGCTTCTCACCTACCCCAACAAGTACGATCAGATTCTGTTTGGCACGATCAAGGACGCCTGGAATATGGGCGCAGTGGCGGTGGGGGCCACCATTTATTTTGGCTCGGAAGAGAGCGGGCGGCAGATTGTCGAGGTCGCAAAATGTTTTGAATATGCCCATGAACTGGGTATGGCGACCATTCTCTGGTGCTATATCCGCAACAATGCCTATAAAAAAGACGGCGTGGACTATCACACCTCTGCCGACCTCACCGGCCAGGCCAACCACCTCGGGGTGACGATCCAGGCAGATATTATCAAACAAAAACTGCCTACGGTCAATGGCGGATACCAGGCGCTGAATATGGGAGGGTCCTCCTATGGCAAGTTTGACAAGCGCGTTTATACAGAACTGAGTTCTGAGCACCCCATTGACCTGACCCGCTACCAGGTAGCCAACTGCTATATGGGCCGCGTGAGCCTGATTAATTCAGGCGGCGAATCCAAGGGTGCGGGCGACCTCCAGGAGGCGGTGACCACGGCAGTTGTGAACAAGCGCGCAGGCGGTATGGGTCTGATTTCGGGCCGGAAGGCTTTTCAGAAGCCGATGGCGGAGGGTATCGCCCTGCTCCATGCCATTCAGGATGTGTATTTAGATGAAGAGATCGGGCTGGCGTAGACAGGGATCAGGGAACAGTTTTCAGGGAACAGGGTTCAGGGTTCGCGTAGCGGCGACTTGAGTCGCTGCGCGCTCTGTCGTCTGCTGGCGCGTGGCCGTTTTGCTGGCGCGTGGCTGTGCCACGTGCCATGTATCTTTGGGGCTATGCCCCATCCCCGCCCGTGCTCAAATCCTGTAAATCCTGTAAATCACGTCTATATCCACCCTGTTGGTTGCCCTTCGGGCCAGGCTGCAAAAAATAGAGAGAGGGCGCATATATGCTACAAAGATTCCGGTCCGCTGGACCGGGGCTTCGCCCGCCTGAGAGCAGTCTCCGACCCGAAACAAGTTTTTTCACCGCCAGGTTCGCAAAGCGCTTCGCGAACTTTGCGCCCTTCGCGGTATAATTTAATTGATCCTCCGCTGGACTGGGGCTTCGCCTATAGGACGGGATTCCCCCGCTTACCCCGCAATCTCCCCTGCTCGTGTGAAGAATCCGCAGGTTGGCGAATGGTAAATACATATAGATTTCGTATGTTTATATATTTGGAATATATATCGGAGTGATATTCTGTCGTGCTTGCTCTTTATAATATGGAATCTGATAAACTGCTGATCCTCGCTGTAGATGATGATGCCACCATCCGGATGCTGCTGGAGTTTTTGCTCAAAAAGCGCTACCGGGTTGTGCTGCGGGAAGATGGCTGGGATGCGCTGGCCTGGATGGGTGAAGGCAATCTGCCCGATCTGATCCTGGCTGACCTGGAGATGCCCCGCGTGGACGGAATCTCGCTGCTGGAACAGGTAAAAGCCAGTGGAGCCTTCTCGCATATTCCTGTGGTGATCCTCACCGGCCACGAAAGCCAGGAACTTTTTCAGCGCTGCAAGTCGGCAGGAGCCGATGACTATCTCTTAAAACCCTTCAATCCAGATGTATTGTACCACCGGATAGACAAGGCCCTCGCAGCCGGAGTCCGGGTGGGATAGACCTTTTTCGTTCTTTCGTATGTATGCTTTAATTCAAACAGAAATTGATTCGGCGCCTGCTACCCGTCGTGCCGCCCGCTGGGTGTCTGCCGGGCCTGCAAGCTGCCATCTCGCTTCAGGCCTCGGACCGGACGTGGAACAGGCCTGCGCAGACACGGCTTTCCGTGCCTGGCGGCTGATCCATGCTTCGCATGTGCCTCCGCTGGCAGTGTTTTGCGACGCGAGCCTGCCCGACAGCGATGTGTGGAGCCTGCTCGCCCGCCTGCGCCGGGAGTCGCCTTTTCGCCAGGTTCCTTTTGTGCTGGTGAGCGAACATGTCGATAAATCGCTGATTATAAAGGCTTTGCAGCTTGGCGCTGACGAGGTCTATGACATAGATGCAGACCCCGCTGCGGTGCGCCGCCGCCTGGCATTTTTGCGGAGCTTCAAGTCTGAGCAGGAAAGCCCTGTGCAGGAGGAGGAGACCCGGCGAAGGCCTCCGGTTTCGTCTCCGAGGCGGCTGCTCGATATTACGCTGTCTTCGCTGGGCCTGCTGCTGAGCATGCCCCTGCTGCTGCCTGCCGCACTTTTGCTCTGGATCGAATCGGGATACCCGCTCGAACGTGTGCAGCGCGTGGGAATGGGCTACCAGGTATTTGACCTGTACCAGTTGCGCAGCCGCCGCAAAGAGCGCCGCGATACGGGCGAATACACCCGCCTGGGTCGCTGGTTTTCGCGCATGGGGATCACCCGCTGGCCGCAGTTGCTGAATGTGTTTCTGGGTGACCTCACCCTCTCCGGCTATGAGCCGCTGCCCCTGCAGGTAGCGGAGCAACTGACCACCGATGAATGGGCCGGCCGATTCCTCACCCCTGCCGGCCTCACAGGCCCCTGGGCGGGAATCACCTCTGCATCAGCACGCCGCCGTCTGGAAAAAGACTTTTCACTCAGCCGCAAACCCTGGAGCGGACTCAAGATCGTGCTCACCACCCTGCCGCTGGCGTTCAGGGACTTGGTTCTGCCAACCGAAGATTAACCGAAAGCGGCAGTTAAGCCCCTCATCCTGACCACCTGCCGCATTTCGATTGGCTACGCAGTCTTTCATCACGTACTTAGGATTATAGTTACTCCCCCGTTCTTACCCTCAAAGGAAAATCAGGCAATGAAACGTGTATTTTTTCGTGAGCGCAACTTTGTTCTTTCCCACTACGACCGTATGCACGAGAAAGCGATTCTGGCTTTCTGTTTAGTTGTTACATTGTTTATCTTTGTGAAAATCGTTCTGCTCTAAGGCCGGATACGATGCGTTTTCATGGAGCCATTTTTATTTCACACCGGACAAAGCGCCGGGAGCCTATCCTGGTTCAAAACAGCCCGCAACTGGGTCTGGCAGGAACTGTATGTCCGCAGACTCAACACGCCCGCAGGGTATTTTCTGCTGGCGCTTCTCACCCTGTTTCTTTCGCGTGAGATAGCTCTCCGTGGCTGGCAGAGCGCCGGGATCGTGTTTTTTTGCATTCTGCTGGTTCCCAGCTTTATTACCGCCCTCCTTCACGTACGCTTCGGGTTGTTTCTGCTGCTCAGCGGCGCGTTTCTGCTTCCGGGAATCCGGCGGCTCACGGGCGATACACCCATCGGGATATTTATGTACGCAGGCGTTATTTCGCTGCTGTTTGGCACCTTTTTGCAGCAGGTGTACCGCCACGACTGGTCTTTTGCCAAACACCCGCTGAGCGTCGCTATCCTCGGCTGGTGTTTTTATCTGCTGGTCGAATTGATTAATCCCTGGGCCGGTTCGCAGATCGCCTGGATATATGGCTTCTGGGGGCTGGGCGGGATGCTGCTCGTCTATTATCCTGCCTTATATGCTTTTCGGGAACTGGACCATCTGCGGCGTCTCACGCTCGTGTGGCTGATACTGGCCGTTTTTGCGGCTGCATACAATCTGGTCATTTACCCCTCCGCCATATTTGACATCAACCAATGGCTGCACCTGAGCACCGAAGTTCAGAATGCCTTTGTTTTTTTCTCTGACCGCGCCAGTGGCAATGTGGTACTCTGCGTATCGGCACTGGTAGCCCTTATTTTTGCCCTCGGCAAAGGGATGAGCCGCAACCAGCAACTGGCCGGTATCAGCGGTGCGGCATTTATCCTGCTGGCGCTGGCGCTGATGGGTTCGCGCAGCGCCCTGGCCCTGATTCCGGCAGGTCTGCTCTTTTTGTCCCTTATTACCTTAAACCGCCGCTGGCTGGTAGCGGGCCTGATATTTACGGTGGCCGGGATTGCCCTTTGGTTTTATACCACCGAACAGGCCACCTGGGGTTCGCTCCGTCAGAGCCTCAATCCGTTTGCTTCGCCCAATTTTGTCGTTACCCAGGACAATGAATCCTATATCCAGCCCTATATCCGCCGCCATCCGATCGGAGGAGGGGTAGGCAGTACAGGGGAATATGGAGAGCGTTTTGCCCCCGATACCCTGCTGTCTGAGTTTTTTCCCGAAAGTGGCTATGTCCGCATCGCTGCCGAAACAGGCTGGCTGGGGCTTTTGCTGTTTGCCGGGGTGCTGTTTATGGCCCTCGCTGCCGGGGTAAACGGATATTTCCGGGTAAAAAGTCCCCGCATCCGCACCTGGTATGCGGCTTTTCTCACGGCTACCTTTGTTTTGGCCATCGGCAACTACTCCACACAGGTGCTGGTCTCGCTGCCGGGCAATGTTCTTTTTGCGATTTCAATGGCTGCGATGGTTCGCCTGCGGCACATGGACGAACTTCTCCCCTCCGAAACGTCCGAAACCGTTTCCTGACGCATGCTGTATCAAACGGTTGAATTTGCCGTTTTTTATCTGGTAGTCTTTGCTCTGTACTGGATCGCCGCCCGCCATCTGCGCATACAAAATCTGTTGCTGCTGCTTGCGGGCTATGTGTTTTATGCGTGCTGGGACTGGCGTTTTCTGGGGCTGCTCTGGGCGCTGGCCAGCCTCGATTTCTGGATCGTGCGGAATATAGCGGCATCGGAGGGCAAACCCCGCCGCAACTGGCTCTGGGCCGGGGCGGGCCTGCTGCTGGGGGTATTGGGTGTCTTTAAATACTACGGTTTTTTTGCGGATTCGCTGATCGGCCTTTTCCGTGCCTTGGGCTATGGGCTAAGCGAAAGAACGACCTATATCCTGCTGCCCGTCGGTATCAGTTTTTATATCTTCCAG
>RDXT01000274.1 GCA_004292985.1 Bacteroidota bacterium | reverse complement strand
GACAGCTCGACACAGAGTACCTGCTGTTTCTCGACGCAGACATCGTGCTGGGTAAAGCCGATACCCTCGAAAAGGTGTATCGCGAAGTAACGCGGCGCAAGCTCGACCTGGCCGTAACCGATATACGGTGTGAAAACGCAGGTGCCTTCGACCGCTTTTTCTGGGGAGGCTTCGGTTTTATGGCACGTGCCAAAGTGCTGGGGCCTGTCGTGACGGGAATGTTTGTCTTTATCCGGAGGGAGGCCTTCTGGCAGGCAGGCGGCTTCCGGGAAGACATGCTCCTGGGCGATGACGTGGAACTGGGTCGCCAGATCCGCAGCCCTAAATTCACCCTCGTACCCACCTGGATTTACACCAGCAACCGGCGATTTGTCAAAGATGGCTACCTCAAAACGGTGCTGAGCTACATACAGGTGTTTTTTTCGCGCCAGCAGCGTATGAAACGCCGGACGGAATATTTTGGAATGGGGTATTAAATGCCCCGCATCAAAATAATTTCCTATCTTGCTTTCTGACTACTTCTAATACAATGTCCATGTTCAGAAAGCCCATTCTTCTCCTTATATTCCCTTTGCTGTGTCTCCTTTCTTTCATTCAGCCGGAGGACACCCAAGGCAAATGGATTACCCTTTTTGATGGAAAAACCCTCAACGGTTGGACACCCAAGGTAGCGGGATACCCGCTCGGAGAAAATGCCCTCGACGTCTTTCGCGCTGAAAAAGGTATGCTGCGGGTGGTCTATGATAAATACGACAAATTTGACAACCGCTTCGGGCATATTTTCTATAAAGACAGTTTCTCCTCTTTTATCCTGCGCATGGAGTACCGTTTTGTAGGTGAAATGCTGCCCGATGCCCCATCCTACTGCTACCGCAACAGCGGGGTGATGTTCCACTCCCAGTCGGCAGAAAGCATGGATTTTAACCAGTACTGGCCCATTTCGCTGGAAACCCAGCTACTGAGCAGCACCGACTCTGTGAAACAAACCACCGCCAATATGTGTACCCCCGGCACAACGGTGCATATAGACGGAAAATTTACCGACGAGCACTGCATTGCCTCCGACTCCCGTAACTATCCTGATAATGAATGGATTAAGCTTGAAATCGTGGTGCATGGCAGTCGTATGGTCCACCATATCATCAACGGCGATACGGTACTTAGTTTTTCCAAACCACAGAT
>RDXT01000506.1 GCA_004292985.1 Bacteroidota bacterium | reverse complement strand
CTGCGGCCTGTATTTCCGACCCGGCCGATGACCTGTCCTTTTTTGATCCGCTGTCCTCTGTGCACCTGGGCTTTGGACATGTGGGCGTAGAGGGTGGAGTAGGTTTCGCCAAACAGTTCGCTGTATGGGTGCTCGATCACAACACAGATACCATAGGTGCTGCTGTCGGCGAGTGCGCTTACAGATTTGACAACGCCATCCGCGGCAGCGAAGATGCGGGCACCTTCGGGAGCGCCAAAATCGAGGCCTGCGTGGAGGATGCTGTCGTGGAGAATCGGGTGCTGGCGCATGCCGAAAGGGCTTGTTTCGGGATAATCTTCATCCACCGGACGAAGATCGGGAATGCCTGCCAGCAGATCGTCGGTGAGTCCGCGGAGATGTGCCTGGACATATTTCAGCGGAACGATGTTTCCCTCAGAGCGGGCGTCGGCCGCGGGGCCTGCGCCGTAGATTTCGTGAGTCAGCAGAGCTACCAGCACTAAGGCGATGGCTATGCGGTTCACTTTTGATCCTTTCATTTCTTGGTGCTATCGGATAAACGACTGCAAATTTACCTTTATAAAATCAAAATCGCAAGTATGTGCCTGATTTAGTGCAAATAAGCTAATTTCAGGACGTATATTATCCGATAAAAAGTAGTTTTTTTATTCCGTGCTTTTGCCGGGGTTCTTTGCCTCTTCTTTTTTATTTGGGATATATTTTCGTATTTTTCGGAAAGGAGCCTGCGTTTTTGGGGCCCAAATGGGGAATCATTATTTATGGGTATCAGAAAAAAGTCCGGCCTGCGGAGGCTGTGTGTCGTTTTGTGGCTGACCGGAGCCTCGGTGCTGGGGTCTTCTGTGCAGGCGCAGCAAAGCTGGGCCGACAGTGTGTTGCGGACAATGACTCTCGATGAAAAAATCGGGCAGTTGTTTATGGTCGCGACCTTCTCCAACAAAGACGAAAAAGAATATGCCTTTGTCGAGGACCTGGTGCGCCGCCAGCACCTCGGCGGTCTGATCTTTATGCAGGGTGAGCCAGGCATGCAGGTGCGCCTCGTCAACCGCTATCAGAATGCCGCGCGGATTCCCCTGCTCATTGCCCAAGATGCCGAATGGGGGCCGGGAATGCGCCTCAAAAATGTGCCCGCATACCCCAAAAACATGACCCTGGGGGCTATCAGCGAAGATTCTCTCCTCTATAAAATGGGCCAGGCGATGGGACTCCAGCTCCGGCGTGTGGGCGTAACAATGAATTTTGCCCCGGATGTGGATGTCAATAACAACCCGGACAATCCGGTGATCGGCTACCGCTCATTTGGCGAAAATAAATACAACGTATCGCGCAAAGGCATTATGGTCTCCAAAGGCATGGACGCTGCGGGGGTGATTGCCTGCGCCAAGCATTTTCCCGGCCACGGAGACACCGGCACTGACTCGCATTTTAACCTGCCCCTGATCCCTCACTCCGCAGAACGCCTCGACAGCCTGGAGCTGTATCCTTTTTTAAAGATGATAGATTCGGGCGTGCCTGCGGTACTGGTCGGCCACCTCTTTGTGCCCGCCCTCGATCCTACGCCCAACCAGGCTACTACCCTCTCTCCGAAAGTAGTGCAGGGAATTTTGCGCGAAAATATGGGCTTTCAGGGCCTGATCGTCACCGACGCGCTCAATATGCAGGGCGTGACCAAATACTACGCGCCGGGAGAAGTGGCCTTAAAAGCTTTGCTGGCGGGAAACGACATTTTGCTTTTTCCGGAAAACATCACCCTGTCTATCCAGAAAATCCGCGAGGCGGTCACTTCGGGCCTTCTGACTGAGGCAGATATAGATACCCATGTGCGCCGCATCCTCAGCGCCAAAAAAACCTATGGCCTCACGCGCTACACCCCCTTGCAGGAGACAGGCACAATTGCCGATCTGAATCAACCCGAGACCGATCTGCTCCGCAAGCAACTGTATGAAGCCGCATTTACCCTGGTCAAAAATACAGATGCGGCAGTGCCCCTCCGCAACCTCGCCGAGCGCAAGATTGCCTATGTGCAGATTGGGGGCGGCAGCAGCAACCAGCTCGATGTTTCCCTGAAAAAATATGGCGCGGTGGATTGTTTTTACCTGCGCAAAGACTTCAGCAGCGGCGAGCGCGACAAACTGATAGCACAGCTCACACCTTATAATACAGTGATCACAGGTGTCTTTGGCATGAACCAGAAAGCCACCGAAAATTTTGGCATCCTTCCGCAGACCCCTGCCCTGACCGAGTTGCTGAGCCGGGACAAGGAAAACATTGTGATTGTGTTTGGCAATCCCTATGCGCTGAAGTTTTTTGGGCAGGAAGATGCCCTGGCAGTGGCCTATGAAGCGGTGCCCGAAGCGGAGCAGGCCGCAGCAGCCGCTGTTTTTGGCGGAATCAAAATCACGGGCCGCCTGCCGGTGAGCGCCTCGGAGGCCTTTCCCGAAGGGACAGGCTATATCGTGCGGCAGCCGCTGCGCATGGGGTTTGCCCTGCCGGAGGAGGTGGGCATGGACCGCTACGTGCTGGGCAGCATAGACTCGATGGCGCAGCACTATGTGGACCGCCTGGCGATGCCCGGATGCGCGGTGCTGGTCGCCCGGCAGGGAAAGATTGTGTATGAAAAAGGCTTTGGACAGACCGAATACGGGCGCAGCGGCGTGGCCATTGATCCGCTGCTGCACACCTATGACCTGGCCTCCGTAACGAAGGTCGCCGCTACCACCCTCTGTGTGATGCA
Organism: Bacteroidota bacterium; assembly: GCA_004292985.1. Lineage (GTDB taxonomy): Bacteria > Bacteroidota > Bacteroidia > J057 > J057 > RDXT01. Next base: position 2,121 of record RDXT01000506.1, on the reverse strand, counting down.
CCTGAAAGAGCAGGGCCTGCTCGATCTGGATGAGCCGATCGGTACCTATCTGCCCTGGCTGACCGATACCGATAAGGCGAAACTCACCTGCCGCCGCCTGCTCCAGCACAATGCGGGTTTTCCGGCCTTTATTGCCTTCCAGGAACTGACCTATATGGACGCAGCCCGCCGGGTGCCTGATCCTGCCTACTATAGCTATAAGCCTGATTCTCTGCACAATGTGGCGGTGTCAAATGGCTTTTACGGCTCGCCTGCACTGCGGGAACTGATCCTGCGGAACATCCATGATGCCGATCTGCGCAACGGCGACCGCGTGGTTTACAGCGACCTGGGCATGATCCTGGTGGGGGAAATCATTCACCAGATTGCAGGAAAACCGATGGACCAGTGCGCTGCTGAATGGTTTTATGAACCCCTGGGCATGAACCACAGCCTGTTTAACCCGGCCCTGAGCGGGCAGGGCGATGTTTGTCCGCCGACCGAATCAGATACCCGCTGGCGCAATACCGTGGTGCGCGGCTACGTCCACGACCCGGCGGCAGCGATGCTCGGCGGGGTGGCGGGACATGCCGGACTCTTTTCAAATATCACCGATCTGGCCAAACTCCTGGAGATGCTGCGTATGGGCGGCGTGTATGGGGGAGAAAGTTATTTTTTGCCTGAAACAATAGATCAGTTTACCCGCAAGCAGCATTCCGACAGCCGGAAGGGCCTGGGCTGGGACAAACCTGACATGCGCAGCGGCGACCGCTCTCCCGTTTCCCGCTATGCATCTGCCGAAACCTATGGACATACGGGCTTCACAGGTACCTGCGTTTGGGTGGATCCGGTGTGGGACCTCACTTTTATTTTCCTTTCCAACCGCACCTATCCTTCGGTCAATAACCGGATTCTTCAGCGGGAGGATGTGCGCAGCCGGATATTAGACAAGGTGTATGAGGCCATGTTTACCTACGAGCGCAGCCACCCGATGTTATTACCCCGTTGATAATCAGGCTTTTGCAGGTCTTGCGCGGCTGTTCCGGCGCGGGTGCGTCTGCTGATACACCTCTTCGGGTGATTTACGCTCCGTATCCTGAGGGCGCAGGGGTTGCACATTTTTGTTGCGGCGGATACGCAGCACATGGGTGGGATTGGGCTTGTCAGATGCCTCGGCCACCGGGATTTCCGCCGTTCTGCTGACAGGATAGAGCTTGTAGTTCTTCAGCGGCTTAAGCTTTGCCGTGTTTTCGGGCTGTCCGTGCACCATTCCCATAGCCATCGTGGCCACCAGGGAAGCCAGGTAGAGAGAAATACGCATACACAAATCGTTAGTCCTTACTTAATCGTACTCTAACATACCCATTCTCCGGAGAAAATGTTTCACTATTAGCCCTCTCTCATTACTTCTTTCTTGGGATGTATTTCCTGTCTGTACATTTGCCTTCAAATTGATTTTACATATATTGAAAACACTTTCGCCTACGGCCCGGACACATTCAACCCTTGACCTAATTTATGGGAAATCTTAACGTAAAACTCGTACAGAATCAACAGGAAGAACAGCAGTTTGTGCGCTACATTCTCCGCGATTTGCAGGCTTTGGAGCGCATGATCCGTGAGGGTTGGTTTGAGACAGAGCCGATCCGTATCGGTGCGGAGCAGGAAATGTGTCTGGTGGACCGTTCTCTGAAGCCGTACAACATCAACCTCAAGGCGTTGGAGATGATCAACAACCCGGCCTTTACCACAGAGCTGGCGAGTTTTAACCTGGAGACCAATGCCGATCCGCTGCCCTTTACGGGGTCTTCGATCTCGGAGATGCACATGTCGCTGAAAAAGGCCCTCGAAGATGCCCAGGAAAAACTCAACGATGTGGGGGCGATCATTTTGCTGGCGGGTATTTTGCCGACGATCCGCAAGGCAGATGTGGAGATTGGAAACATTACCCCCATTCCCCGCTACCTGGCCCTGATGAACGGACTCCGCGAACTGCGGGGCGAGGCCTTCGAACTGCGGCTTACGGGCGTAGATGAACTGAATATGAAGCAGGACAGTGCCATGCTCGAAGCCTGCAACACCAGCTTTCAGGTGCACCTCCAGGTCGCTCCCGACGATTTTGTGCGCAAATACAACTATGCC
>RDXT01000505.1 GCA_004292985.1 Bacteroidota bacterium | reverse complement strand
CCTGCTGCTGACCGTCCGCAATGCCATCGAGAAAAAAGACCTTGTGGTCGAAACCAAGCGCCTGCGCCGCAAGGTGAGCAAGGTTCGCGAGATCATCGGCCAGTCGCATGTGATGGAACGGATTCAGGAAACCATTTCGCGGGTTGCCCCTACCGATGCGCGGGTGCTCGTGACCGGCTCCAACGGAACCGGTAAGGAACTTGTGGCCCGCTGGGTGCATGAAAAAAGCCGCCGTGCCAATGGTCCGATCGTGGAGGTAAACTGTGCCGCGATTCCTTCCGAACTGATTGAAAGTGAGTTGTTTGGCCACGAAAAAGGCTCATTTACCGGTGCCTACAAACAGCGGATCGGTAAGTTTGAGCAGGCCCACGGGGGTACCTTATTTCTGGATGAAGTGGGCGATATGAGCCTTTCGGCGCAGGCCAAGGTGCTCCGCGCCCTCCAGGAAAGCCGCATCACCCGCATCGGATCCGACCGCGAAATCCAGGTGGATGTGCGCATCATTGCGGCGACCAACAAGGACCTTCTGTACGAAATCGAGAAAGGCAACTTCCGCGAAGACTTGTACCACCGCCTGAGTGTGATCCTGGTGCATGTGCCACCCCTGCGCGAGCGCCGCGAGGATATTCCGCTGATTGCCAGGAGCTTCCTCAACGAAATTTCAGAGGAATATGGTGTCAAAATAGACATGCACCCCGACGCGATGGAAGAACTTCAGCGCCTCGACTGGACCGGAAATGTGCGCGAGCTTCACAACGTGATCGAGCGCCTGGCCATTCTCAGCAACGGCATCATTCAGCAGCAGGATGTGCTCGACTACGCGGTGCCCCAGCGCAAGCGCAACCAGAGCCGCTCGGTGTATGATGAGTATGAGAAATTCCAGGACTTCAAGGACTTCGTTGAAAAGGAGTTTATTGTCCGCAAACTCGAACACCACGGATGGAATATTTCCAAAACCGCTGACGCCATTGACATCCAGCGCAGCCATCTGTACAACAAGATGGAGAAGTACAATATCCGCCGGGACGGGGTAACGGAGTAAGGGGGGCTTTGAAGCTGCGCAGGCTTGTCTCGCTTATGTGATAAGCGGCTACGGGAGTGCGGCTACGCCAGTCGTTCTCCCGTAGCGGCGACTTGAGTCGCTGCCCAATATGCATGCGTGCACATTCCGTTTCAGCGAATAAATTCGCCGCAACAGAAAATCCTGTAAATCCTGTTCATCCTGTCCACCATTCCTGCTCTTGTCTGTGAGTCGTCTGTAAAGCTTCGCAGACTTGTCTCGCTTATGTGATAAGCGGCTACGGGCAGTGCGGCTACGCCAGTCGTTCTCCGGTTTCAGCGACTCAAGTCGCCGCAACAGAAAAATCCGGTAAATCCTGTTCATCCTGTCTGCTATTGCTATTATTACCGAAGCGAGAGCAGCAAGAGATAGAGGTAATTCATGATAATGGAGTCTCAAAACAACCTCACCCCAGCCTCTATCCCTATCCGCATAGGATTCAGACCCGTAGCTGCCGGACCGCTGTAAGGCGTACTCAGGTTGTATCCCAAAGAAGGTCCCACAAAAATCCCCACGCGCCGGCTGAGACGGTACTCATACAAAAGAGCGGCCTGTGCCCGGAAATGCGAAGGATGGAGGGTCAGCAGCGGCGTGTTGCCAGAGGTGTTCAGGTTTTCGAGGGTAATTGGCGGGGCGACCAGGTTCTGGTTTTCGGCACCCGGTCCGCTGAGCGCATCTACGGATGCTGTCCGGATCAGGGTCAGGCGTTGCTGGAACGAAATACCTGCCGTGAGGCTCAGCGAATGGCGGCTCCGGTGCAGCACCTCATAGCGCAGCATGACCGGAATTTCGAGATGAAGGTCATTGAAGTACTGGCGCGGCCCCAGTGCCACGCTTCCGGAGAGGAGATACTGCCTCAAAAGGCTGTCATTGTCATCAACCAATGGCAGGTTGGCCGTGCCGTTTGCGAGGGTGCCTTTGACATAATAGCCTTTGTCCGAAACAGAGAGCCCAGCGCCCGCCATCACGCTCAGGCGTTTGCTGAGGGCATATTCGCCCATAAAACCGAGGGTTACATGCTTCCGGGGCAGGCGGACCGCATAGAGGTCATTGCTGGGCGCATTGGTAGAGACATCAAAACCTGCCTCGACCTTGCTGTAGTCTGCTGCCAGCAGATCGCTGGAAAATCCGTCTGCCGCCGCCTGCCGCTCAGATGAGCCGCCGGAACGCTGGTACACACCGCCATACACACGCCAGCTCAGGCGGCGCATGCGGTAGGGATCAGAAAAAGGAGTTGCATGGGCAGCAGGTGACAGCTCCGCAGCTATGGCATACGGTTGCAGCGGCAGTGGCTCAGGCCTCATTTCCACCGGACCGGAAGAAGCACTGCCCAGCGTTGCAGATACTTCAAGGGCATCAGCCTCAGGAAGTGCTTGCTGCACATCAGCCTCAGGGAGCTGAATCTGCATGTGCGGTGCGGCAGGTGAAACAAATTCCGCTGCACGTACGTGGGTATCCGTTTTTTGAGGGGTCTTCTCAGGCAGATTCGGGACAATGGGTTGTTCCACAGGCGCAGCCGGGTGCAGGGCCATGTGGGTATCGGCAGCAGGCTTTTCAGCCGGGGCTGAGTGGAGCACAGCGAACATCAGGGCAGCGGCAAATAGGTCCGCGCCGATCCATGCCCAGAAGAGGGGGAAGCGGCGTGATTTGCGGTCGCTGCCGATGCGGCTTTCGATCGCCGTCCAGAGCTCTGGTGCGGGCGGTACATGCGCGTTTTCAAAACGCTCACGCAAGTGTCGTTCAAAAGGGTCAGATGGCATCCCGGTAATAATGAGTTTCCTGATATACCCCACGAATTTTTTCCATTAACAAAGCCCGTGCCCTTGCGTACTGCGAGCGCGAGGTGCTTTCGGTGATGTTGAGTTGCGCGCCGATTTCGGCATGCGAGTAGCCCTCTATGGCATACAGGTTGAAGACAATCCGGTAGCCGTCGGGCAGTTCGCGTATGATGCGGAACAAATACTCTGTTTCCAGCGTTTCGAACACATCTGCGGACACCTCCTGCTGGCTGGCAGCTTCGATCTGCTCCTGATGCCGCAGGTTACGTTCCTTTCGGATATGGTCTATCGCCGTGTTTACCACAATGCGGCGGATCCAGCCTTCGAGGGAACCCCGGTCTTCGTAGTCGCCGATTTTCTGAAACACTTTCACAAAAGCCTCCTGCAGCATGTCTTCTGCCGCCGCATTGCTGTACGCATAGCGATGACAGACGGCCAGCATCTTCGATGCGAACCGCTCATACAACTCCCGCTGGGCGGCAGCCTTATGTGCTTTACAGCCCTCGATCAGAGCCTGGTGCGAAAGAGCCATGCTACTGTGCTCATTTTAATCCTTAGACGTAAGGTAGGCGAAGGACGCTGCATGGCAAAATAAAAAAGAGGGGGAGGCTTACGCTATCAGTAATAAGGCAATTTCCCCTATCTTAGGCAGGCAATCACCCACTCCATGCATTACCTCAACCTCGACACAAACTCCAGGGGCCTGCCTGCCTGGGCTGAGACCCTTCGCCAGCATACAACGCGGCAATTACATCTTCCTGATTATCAGGAAAACACCCACTCTGTTGCCGAGCTCCGCGCCTGGCTGGAGGCACAGCCCGAAACTGCTGCCTGTCTCGCGGAGGCCCAGCGCAAACCCGGCGAATCTCAGATTCTCTACCTCCGTTCCTCTGACCCCGCCTGGCTCAACCTACCCTGGCGGCTGGCCGTGGCTGACCTGCCCAACGTTCAACTCGTGGCGACGCCTATTATAAGCGAGCTGCCTGCATATGAAGAAGTGATTTCCTTGCCATTTCGCATCCTGGTCATGATCTCCTCGCCCGTTGATCAGGAGGCCTTTCGGAAGCTGGACTACGAAACCGAAGAATACCGGATCATCCAGGCTTTGTCTCCCCTCGTTGAAAAGGGGCTGGTCTATATCGAGTTTACAGAAGACGGCTCGTTAGAGGCCCTGAAGCGCAAGCTGTCAGAACGCCCTTACCATGTGCTGCACTTCATTGGCCATGGCAACTATCATCAGGGCGTGGGAGTGCTGGAACTGGAAGAGCCAAATACCCTGAAGCAACAACTGGTTAGTGCAACTGAAATGGTTGAGGCCCTGCGTTCACCTGGGATAAACATCCCACCGCTTGTGGTGCTATCAGCCTGCAAAACCGCACAGGGGCGCGAAGCTGCCGATCAGGCCGGGATGGCATTTACCCTGATCCGCGAAGGAGCTACCTCTGTGGTTGCGATGAACGAAAGCATCCGCGACGACTATGCTATCCTCTTCGCCTCCCGGCTCTACCAGTACATTGCCGAAGGCGAAACCCTGCCGTCTGCGTTCAAGATTGCGACCGGGGCGATACGGGGCAAGGAGTTCGAGGAATATCAAGGAAAGCGCGAGCCGATCCAGTGGCTGATCCCGGAGCTGATCGTCTCTCAGCAGGTGCTGCGGCTCATTGATCCTCAGGGCGAAAAAGAATTGCTCGTCACAGAAAGTAGCATCTTCGAACTGACCGAAGCGGGTGTTAGGCTAACCCGGAAGCCGGGGACTGTCTTTGTAGGGCGGCGCAAGGAGCGAAGCGAACTGCTGTCGGCCGTGGCGCAGCAACAGCCCATCCTCCTGCTCGGCATGGGCGGGGTGGGTAAGACCGCCCTGGCGGCTCAGTTGCTGCATGGTCTTTCGTTACAAAATCCAGGAACCAATCTGCTTGTTTTCAACGAACTGACATTCAAGGCACATGCTGTATTCGAGCGCCTGCTGGCCCTGCTGACAGAAGACCGGCGGCGTTTTGCGCAGTCCCAACTGAAAGCGGC
>RDXT01000504.1 GCA_004292985.1 Bacteroidota bacterium | reverse complement strand
TTCAGCAGCGCGGGTAGCAAAAACAAATCGCCCAGCAGCGCGAAAACGATGGTCAGGGCGGTAAAGAGGCCGGTATTAAAGGTCCCGCCAAAATCGGAGGCGATCAGCACCGCAAAACCGCACATCAGGATCAACGAGGTAATGACAGTTGCCTTGCCTGTTTCCAGCATCGTGACGCGGATCGCAGCCGTATTGGCAAGCCCTTTGCCCAGTTCCAGCCGGTAGCGGTTAAGGAAGTGAATGGTATCATCCACCGCGATGCCGAAGCTCACCGTAAACACCAGTGCCGTGGAGGCCGTCAGACGTATGTCGAAAATCCCCATCACCCCGGCCGTCAGCAGCAGCGGGATCATGTTGGGGATCATGCTGATAATCAGCATTCTCCACGAGCGAAAGAGCAGGCCCATGATTCCCCCGATCACCAGCAGATCAATCGCCAGACCGCTGAGCAGGTTTTCGCGCACATACACCAGGTTGCGCTCCGTGAGAAACGCATGGCCGGTAAACCGGTAGGTAAACGCCTGTGTATCACATTCCCGCTGGACAAATGCGGCCATGTTGCGGTACAATTCGGCAAAGGCATTCGCACCCAGGTCAGGCACCCGCGCATTGAGGCGGCCCTGGCGCTGGTCTTCGCTGATGACCCGCCGGATAACGCTGCCCGCCCCCGATGCCCCGGCAAAATCGATCAGCTGGTCTATTTCTGCCTGGGTATCCGGAATTTTGCGGTATTCCTCGCGCCCGAAGTGGTAGAGCACATTGGCCTCCTCCACCACCGACACCGGAGAGGCAATGGCGCCAAACCCTGTCTGGCCCTGGAGCCAGTTCTGGACTTTCTCCATCTCTATCAGCAGCGCACGCTCATTTACATGACGGCCCGGCGCTGCCTCGATCACCAGCTCGAAGGGCCGCACACCGTTGGACTGCGCCTCAAAAAAAGCGATACTTTCGCGCACCGGATCGTTTTTCCCGATGTCCTCGATTAGAAAAGAGTCTGTGGGAATGCGGAAAACCAGCCCCAGCGCCAGCAGCGACACCAATCCGGTTACGAGCAGCACCGTTATGGGCCGACGCATGGTGGTCAGGTAGAGCCGCAGCATAATGCCCTGCCAGCGCGGCGAGTTTTCGATGCCCGGCAGGCGGCGCAGTTCCGCTTCCGGCAGCCCAATCAGGGCCGAAGGCAGCACTGCAAGGGTAATCAGCCAGGCAAACATAACCCCAATCGAGGCATATAGCCCAAACTCCTCGATCGGAGGCACCCGCGACACCTGCAAAGAGGCAAACCCGACAGCGGTGGTTACACTGGTCAGAAATCCGGCGAGGCCCGTTTCTCTGAGGGTCGTTTCCATCGCAGCAAAACGGTCTTTGCCCGTACGGACCTCATGCAAAAAGCGCGAAGTGATCTGAATGGCATCCGAAGTGCCCACCACAAACAAGATCGGCACCATCATCGCGCAGATCAGGTTGATCTTTTGTCCCGTAAATCCCATCAGACCCAGGGTCCAGACGATGGTCATAAATACAATCGCTGTGGGAATCGCTACGGCCCAGGGGCTGCGGTAGGTAAGCCATAAAATGGTGAGTACCAGCAAAATAGACAGGCTCACAAAAAGCAGCATTTCCCGCGCCATCAAAGTAATATAGCGCGTGCGGATCTGCGGAATGCCGGTAATCATGGTTTTCATACCGCTTTCCTTCAGGATCTGCTCGATCTCCAGCACCAGCCTGTCGCGCTCCGGGCCATCGAAGATCTCCGGCTCGATAAAGCCGTAGGCGCAGACATAACGCAGGTCTTTGGAGACCATTAAGCCCAGCAAACTGCTGTCGGCCAGCACCTGTGCCTTGCTTTGGGCCAGGGCCGAGTCGCTGTCGAAGCGCAGATACGGCCGGAACGAAACCCCCAGACCTCTTCGCCGGGGCAATTCCAGGCGCGTGGCGCTCACGAGGGAGTCCATCCCCTCCAGTTCTCCGATTTTCTGAAAAATACTATCTGCCCTGTGCAAAAATACCGGGTCAAACACATCAGCCCCCTCTGTCGCCAGGGCCAGATACACCATATAGTTCTGATCCTCGTGAAAGGTCTTCTGAAACTGCTCATAGTATTCATACTCCGGATCGTCGTGCGGAAAAAAGCTGTCGAAGCTGAAATTAAACCGCAGACGCGTAAGCCCGGCAGCGAAAAGAACAGTGAGGACGATGGCCGCGATCAGCAGAGGTTTGCGGCGTTTGAAGACGAACAGATGCATAAATCAGTTATCAGGGAACAGTTATCAGGGAACAGAAATGCGGTGGGTGAGCTTGTCGAACCCCCGCAAACAGGAAACTACAAAACACAAACGCAGTTGTTTTCATCTCTTCCGAAATTTTTTCCCCGGCATTTGCTGTACAAGTTCCTTAAATTCCATGGAAAGCAGCAGAGAATTTAACCGCTGAATGGGGAGATTAGTTTGCTGAACGATCTGATCGAGGGTGGCTTCGCCTTTGGAGCCGAGAAAATTGAGGACAGTCGCCTCGTCGGCGTGGAGGGGGATGTCGGGCGGCGTGAGGGCCAGTTCGAGTTGCTGGGACTGCTCGCCATGCTGCTGCCAGTGGATGTTGAGGTCTTCGAGCACGTCTTCGGGCGAGGTAACGAGGCGTGCCACATGCTCGCGGATGAGCAGGTTGCAGCCCTGGGAGTAGGGGTCGCCGATGCGTCCGGGGATGGCATAGACCTCGCGGTTTTGCTCGAAGGCCTTGCGGGCCGTGATCAGCGCGCCGCCACTTTCGGCGGCTTCGATCATCACCACCGCCCGGCAGATACCCGAAACAATCCGGTTGCGTGCCGGAAAATGCGGCGCATCGGGCTGTGTGCCTGTGAGGTACTCGGTCAGCAGCCCGCCGCGCTCCAGCATCTCTGCCGCCCTGCGGGCATGCGCAGCGGGATAGACCTGGTCCAGCCCGTGTCCCAGCACTGCCGTGGTAATGCCCCCTGCCGCCAGCACCGCCCGGTGGGCAGCGATGTCTATGCCATAGGCGAGGCCGCTGACCACATTCAGGCCGCGCTGGGCAAATACCGTCGCGAAGCGCTCCGTGATCTCCTTGCCATAGTCCGTGGCGCTGCGCGTACCCACAATCGCAATATTCGGCTGCGCATTGAGGTCCACGTTTCCTTTTTTAAACAAAATCAGCGGCGCATCGGAGATATACTTCAGCGCGTCGGGGTAGTCCGGATCGAGGTAATTGATGATCTGCACCCGGTGTTTTTCACAAAAAGCCAGCTCTTCCTCCGCTCGTTTGAGGTTGGTCGCCTGCCGCACCAACTGGGCCGTTTGTTCCCCCACGCCGGGGGCTTTCATGAGTTTCCCTGCCGGCGCATCGAGCACCGCCCGCGCACTTCCCAGATACGCCACGAGGTTTTTGACAGTTACGGGGCCCAGTCCTTTGGTCATGGACAAGGCCAGGAGGTGCAGGTTGCGGTTTTCTTGCATAGCAGGCTGCAATTTCCTGCTTGAAAAAGGAAAAAGCAACTATTGATATTGGGGGGACTCTGCCGCTACGCGGCCTGCTTGTCCTACGACGGCCCTTCGACACGGCCCCGTGGGCCTGCTCAGGGTTCGTTTGTTTTAAGGCTTGTTCCCTGAACCCTGAACAAGGGGCTACACCCCTTGCTATCATATTACGCCCCTGCGGGGCTTTGAAACGCTGTCCTCTGTTCCCTGAAAACTGTTCCTTGTAAACTGTCCCCTGAACCCTGAACAAGGGGCTACCCCCCTTGCTGATATATTGCGCCCTGTCAGGGCTTTGAAACGCTGTTCCCTGTTCCCTGAAAACTGTTCCTTGTAAACTGTTCCCTGAACCCTGTATATTTGCCCCATGCACCCCACGCCCGGCCATCACTTCACTCAAACCCTCGGCTCTACCCCCTTCGAAATGATCTGGGTCGAAGGTGGCTCCTTTTGGATGGGCGCGGATGATGGGGATGAAGATGCCCTCAATGACGAAAAGCCCCGCCACCAGGTAAAAGTATCCGACTTCTGGATAGGTAAATACCTCGTTACCCAGGCTTTATGGCAGGAAGTGATGATAGATAATCTCTCTGATTTTCCTGGCCCGAACCGCCCTGTGGAGAACGTTTCGTGGGACGACTGTGAGGAGTTTCTGAAACTAATACAGGAAATTACGGGCCTACTCTACCGCCTGCCCACCGAAGCGGAGTGGGAATACACTGCCCGGGGAGGAAACGCCAGCGAAGGCTACCGCTACGCGGGCAGCGACAAGCTGTCGGAGGTAGGTTGGTTTCGCGACAACAGTGGCTCTCAAACTCAGCCAGTGGGACTAAAACTGCCGAATGAGCTTGGAATCTATGATCTGAGTGGGAATGTATTTGAATGGTGTGCGGATGGGGATGGCGACTCGGATTATTACCAGGAATGTAAAAATGTAGGCTTGCTAACCGATCCTAAAGGACCTTCTGAAAGCCCATACCGTATGCTTCGGGGCGGCTCATGGCCCTACGACGCTCGGCGCTGCCGTGTATCGTTCCGCGACAGCTTCCGTCCGGGCAGCTACAATTCCCATATTGGCTTCCGTCTGGCTTTGCCCCCCGTTCAGTAAAGTGTATAAAACGTGGTACAGGGCCGCATATCAGTTTCCTGCTACGCCCTCTACCCAGCCGCTCATTTTTTATATATTTACCGCCATGAATCTATTCGACCGTCTTTTCTCTCCCAAAAAGCAACTTGTTTCTCCGGAAAAGCAGGCTATTTCTCCGGAAAAGCAGACTATTTCTCCGGAAAAGCAGACTATTTCTCCGGAAAAGCAGGCTATTTCTCCGGAAAAGCAGACTATTTCTCCGGAAAAGCAGACTATTTCTCCGGAAAAGCAG
>RDXT01000503.1 GCA_004292985.1 Bacteroidota bacterium | reverse complement strand
GCCCTGCTGGGCTTCGGACCGGATCAGTTTCTCACCTGGAGCACCTACGAGCTGGCGCAGCACTACCTGAAAGGCTGATTGCTATTCGCGTTTCCGCGTGATCCGGGCACCCAGCGCCTTCAAGCGGTCTTCGATGTGCTGGTAGCCGCGGTCTATCTGCTCGATATTGTAAATGCGGGAGGTTCCTTCTGCCGAAAGGGCTGCAATCAGCAAGGCTACCCCCGCACGGATGTCGGGGCTGCTCATGGAGATGGCCCTCAGGGGCTGGCGGCGTTCGAGGCCGATCACGGAGGCACGGTGCGGATCACACAAAATGATCTGCGCGCCCATGTCTATCAGTTTATCTACAAAAAACAGGCGGCTCTCAAACATTTTCTGGTGAATGAGCACCGATCCTTTGCACTGGGTCGCCAGCACAAGGACAATGCTCAAAAGGTCAGGCGTAAACCCGGGCCAGGGGTGGTCGGAGATGGTCAGAATAGACCCGTCAATAAATGTATCTATTTCACATACTTTCTGCTCGTGAACGATGATGTCGTTGCCGGAGATTTCCAGGTTCACACCCAGGCGCTGGAAGGTCTGCGGAATCACACCCAGCTGGTGTACATCGGCATTGCGAATGGTGATACCGCCCTGGGTCATGGCCGCCATCCCGATAAAACTCCCCACTTCGATCATATCGGCGAGCATCCGGTGGCGGGTACCTCCGAGCGCATCCACGCCTTCGATGGTGAGGAGGTTGGAGCCTACGCCCTTGATGTTTGCGCCCATGCGGTTGAGCATATTGCAAAGCTGCTGAAGGTAGGGTTCGCAGGCCGCATGGTAAATGGTCGTGGTGCCTTTGGCCAGGACTGCTGCCATCACGATATTGGCTGTGCCGGTTACGGACGCTTCGTCGAGCAGCATGTAGGCACCTTTGAGGCGGCCCTGGGCATTTACTTTAAAAATACCGGCTTTTTCATCGTACTCAAACTGTGCGCCGAGCTGCTGAAATCCCCAGAAGTGGGTGTCGAGCCTGCGGCGGCCGATTTTGTCTCCGCCCGGACGCGGGATAAATGCGTATCCGAAGCGGGCCAGCAGGGGGCCGACGAGCATGATGGAACCTCTCAGCTTGCGGGCATTTTTCCAGAAAGCTTCCGAACTCAGGTATTCGGTATCAATATCCTTGGCCTGAAAACTATAGGTGTCGGGTGACAACTGCACCACCAGCACGCCCATCTGGCGGAGAATTTCAATCAGGTGATTGACATCCACGATGTTGGGGATGTTGGAGATCACGACCTCTTCGGGGGTGAGCAAAACCGCACAAAGGATCTGAAGCGCTTCGTTTTTTGCGCCCTGCGGCACAATTTCTCCCCGCAGGGGTTGTCCGCCTTCTACTTCGAAGTATTCCATGAAGTTGAGATTTTCAGGCGGCAAATTACACCTTAGCGCTCAAGCTGCAAGTTCCCGGCGGGAAGATTTTTTATTTCCGGCGGCGCTTGTTGCGATGCCCGCCCCGGTTGTTATTGCTGTTGTTGCTATTGCTGTTTTTGTGACGGTTGTTCGTCTTGGAGTTTTGCGGATTGTTGAGCGGTACGGTGCTATACGATTTGCTGATGGTAAGGTCTTCGCCTTTTACATTCAGCCTGCCACCGGAAAGCTCACGGATATGCTCGGCGATGTGATCTTCGTTGGCCCCTTCGCGGTCCGCACTTCGCAAAAAGAGTTTCATCGTTCCGGCAATCTGGTTCAGATAGGCGGTCCGTTTGGCCATATCGTCCATTTCCAGCGCCTTTTGGATCATTTGCTGGATATTGTAGCCATACTGACGCAGCTTGGGCCGCCCCTTGAAGTAGGCCACGCGGGTAGTAGGCCGCTGGTTAAATTCTTCCGGCTTTGGCAGCGGAAATGGCGAATCCACATCCAGCTTAAAATCGCTCATGATGATCAGCGCATCCCAGATTTTCTGCTTGTATTCGGGATTTTCTTTCAGCGCCGGATTAAGGGTAACCATAATCCGTATAATTTCATTTGCAACGCGGTTACGGGTTTCCCGGTCTTCCACCGTTACAGCAAAATCAATGAGTCCCTGCAGGTTGCGGCCAAATTCGCGCAGGCGCAGTGGCTCCTCAGACAGTTTATATGGCATTCTCAGAAAGTTGTATCCGGTTTTTGTGCGAAATATGTCACAGGCAACCGGCGAACCTTTTATGCAAAACGTGCGCCTGAATACATGGTGGCGCGGGTTTGGTAACTTCTATGCAAATTTGCAATAAATATTATTCTAAATCAAGGTCCCAACTCAGGCCTTCTTCTCCACGGCTTTATTATCTTTGCTCCCATGCAACTTATAGACGGAAAAGCGCTCTCGGAGCAGTTTAAAGAACGTATCCGCGAAGAGGTGCTGCAACTTGTGGCCAAAGGCTACCGTGCGCCGCACCTGGTGGCGATTCTGGTGGGAGAAGACCCTGCCTCGCATACCTATGTACGTAACAAAACCGAGTCCTGTCGTTTTGTGGGGTTCGAGGCCACACAGCTCCATTTGCCCGCTTCTGTTTCTGAGGAAGAGCTGCTGGACCATGTGCGCGCCTTTAATAATGATCCGGGGGTAGATGGAATGATTGTGCAGATGCCTTTACCGGCACACATCTATCCGCAATATGTGATCGAGGCGATTTTGCCGCATAAAGATGCCGACGGGTTTCACCCGCACAATGTCGGTATGATGACGCTGGGCTATCCGGGTATTTTGCCGGCTACGCCGCGCGGTATTCTCGAAATGCTCAGCCACTACAACATTCCTACGCAAAACAAGCATTGTGTGGTCATTGGCCGGAGCCGTATTGTGGGCAGGCCGGTTTCGATCCTGCTTTCGCGGGGCGGCGAGCCAGGTGAGGCTACCGTTACGGTCTGCCATTCGCGCACTTCCCCCGAACTGCTGCGACAGCTCACCCTTCAGGCAGATATTCTGGTCGTTGCTGCCGGAAGGCCGGGCGTGGTGACAGGAGATATGGTGAAGGAAGGGGCGGTAGTGATAGATGTGGGAACCAACCGTGTCGAAGCGCCAGGCACCAAATCCGGTTTTCGCCTCAAAGGAGATGTGGATTTTGAATCGGTAGCTCCCAAAACCAGCTTTATTACGCCCGTGCCTGGTGGGGTAGGTCCTATGACCGTGGCGATGCTGCTGCAAAATACCCTCGAAAGTTATTTACGCCACCTCGACCAGAACGGATTCTGACCTATGAGCACCCGCCAACTGCTGGAAGATGCCAAACAGAGCATTCGCTACGGTGAGCAGGACCCGCTTCCTGTCATGGAGCAGTTTTATACGCTTCAGGGAGAAGGCATCTGGGCTGGAAGTGCTGCATATTTTGTTCGGCTGGCGGGCTGCGATGTTGGTTGCCACTGGTGCGATGTCAAAGACTCCTGGTCGGTCGCTCCTTCGCAATATGTATCTGTAGCCGAAATTACAGCCAAGGCAAAAGCTGCCGGTGCGAACCGCGTCGTGATTACGGGAGGAGAACCCAGCATTTACGACCTTTCTGCCCTCACCAGCAGCCTGCACGAAATGGGTATGTTTGTCCATATCGAAACGGCAGGCGTACATGCGCCCTCCGGCGACATTGACTGGATTTGCCTTTCGCCCAAAAAATTTCTGACAGCGCAGGAGGCCTGGTTCCAGCTTGCCCATGAGCTGAAAGTAATCATATCGATCGGGCAGGACCTTATCTGGGCCGAAACCCTGGCCGCACGCTGTCACCCAGACACGCAACTGCTGCTGCAAGCCGAATGGAGCCGCAAAGAGCAGGTCCATCCCTTGCTGATTGAATACATCAAAAAATTTCCCCGCTGGCGCCTGAGCATCCAGACGCACAAACACCTCGACATCCCTTAATGTATGGCCCGAAATAAACGAAATAAAAAAGTGGTGGGTGTCATCGCTGTGGGGGATGTGCTGGTAAGTGCCGACCTCCGGGATGAGATGTTCGCCTGCGACCTGGCCCGCTGCAAAGGGGCCTGCTGTGTCGAAGGCGACCTCGGCGCACCGCTCGACAAAGAAGAGCTTCCGGTTCTGAAGGAGATTTACCCCAAAATAAAACCCTTTCTTCGGCCCGAAGGCATCCGCGCCATCGAAGAGCAGGGCACCCATGTGCGGGATTTTACCGGAGGCTACTCCACCCCCCTCGTACAGGGCAAAGAATGCGCCTATGTTACGTTTACTCCGCAAGGAATTGCCCTCTGTGGGATCGAACAGGCTCAGCAGCAGGGAGTTGTGGAATTTCGCAAACCCATTTCCTGCCACCTCTATCCGATCCGCATCAAAAAATACAAAGATTTCGATGCCCTCAATTATGATGAGTGGGACATCTGCTCGCCTGCCTGCAGCAAGGGGAGCCGGGATGGGACTCCGGTGTATGTGTTTCTGAAAGAGGCGCTGATCCGAAAATATGGCGAAGAATTCTATTACAAACTCGATCAGATCGCCCAGGAAATGAAATCGGCAGAGCAGCAGGAAGAGTCCTGACAGGTTTGCAAATGCGGGGCCATTGGGGTTACTTTGTGAGATGAAAGCTGCGGCGCCCATTATCCTTGCCTCCCAGTCTCCCCGAAGACAGCAACTCCTTCGCGAAGCCGGATTTACGTTCGAAGTCTTTGTCCGGCCTGTGCCTGAAGACGCTCCCGACGACCTCCATCCGCGGGCCGTTGCGGTACTGATCGCCGAAAACAAAGCCAAAGCCTACGACGATCTCGCCCGGCAAAATATCGTGATTACAGCCGATACAGTTGTCGCTCTCGACGACCAGATGCTGGCCAAACCCGCCGATGCCGAAGAAGCCGCCGCCTTTCTGCGAAAACTCTCCGCCAGAACCCACAGTGTGTTTACGGGGGTT
>RDXT01000192.1 GCA_004292985.1 Bacteroidota bacterium | reverse complement strand
TCGCTCGCCAGGGTTCTACATACACGGTGTCGCCATCGTGGAAAGAGCGCATGTGAAGCTGGCAGGTGGTGGTCATCCGGTGCGGGCCGTGGGCCTGGCCATTGATCATCATGCCGCAGGAACCACAGATGCCCTCGCGGCAGTCGTGGTCAAAAGCGATCGGTTCTTTTTCTTCTCCGACCAGACGCTCGTTGAGCACGTCCATCATTTCGAGAAAGGACATTTCAGGCGAAACGTTGTCCAAAGAGTAATCTACGAGCTTACCCGGCTCACTGGCTTTGGCCTGCCGCCAGATTTTGAGATGTATAGTCATTTGAGATGCACTCATCTTCGGAAATGTTTGAGAGGGTTTTTACTTGTAGCTACGGGTTTTCAGTTCCACAAATTCGAAGTCGAGCTGCTCCTTGTGCATCACCGACTGCTCATTAAAGCCCATGTACTGCCATGCAGCAGCGAAGGTAAAGTCGTTGTCGTTGCGCAGCGCCTCTCCGTCTTCGGTCTGGTATTCCTCGCGGAAGTGACCGCCGCAGGACTCTTCGCGCTGGAGCGCATCGTCAATCATCAGCTCGCCCTGCTCCAGGAAGTCAGCCACACGCCAGGCTTTCTGAAGTTCGGGGTTAAACTGGTTGTCGGAGCCGGGGATGGTTACTTCGTGCCAGAAGGCAGCCCGCAGTTCGCGCACCATGCCTTTGGCTTTGATCAGGCCTTCACGGTTGCGCGCCATGCCGCAGTAGTCCCACATGATCTTACCCAGTTCGCGGTGGAAGCTGTCCACTGAGCGTTTTCCGGCTCCGGGTGCATTCATCAGGCGCTGTGTTTCAGCGATAAGGCCCTGCTCAGCTTCTTTAAATGCCGGGTGATCGGTGCTGGGGTGGTCGCTGAGCGATTGTCCGGCCAGATAATCACCTACCGTAAACGGAATCACAAAGTAGCCGTCGGCCAGACCCTGCATCAACGCACTGGCACCCAGGCGGTTAGCACCGTGGTCGGAGAAGTTGGCTTCGCCCAGGGCATAGAGACCTGGAATGGTCGTCATCAGGTTGTAATCCACCCAGAGGCCGCCCATGGTATAGTGCACCGCCGGGAAAATTTTCATCGGCGTGGTGTAAGGATTCTCGTCGGTGATCCGCTGGTACATTTCGAAAAGGTTGCCGTAGCGGGCCTCGACCGTGCCTTTGCCCAGGCGCTGGAT
>RDXT01000191.1 GCA_004292985.1 Bacteroidota bacterium | reverse complement strand
AGCAAGCCTTGCAAAAGACCTTTGCCCCGCAGCATCAGTACTTTGGGGTGACGTAAGTGCTTGTGCAGCAAGGCTTCCAATGCCGGAACGCGCTCTATCAAGTGTCTGCTGTTGATCAGGTCGAAGGCCGCCATCCCGGCAGCGCAGCTCAGCGGATGCCCGCCATAGGTGGTAATATGCCCCAGCACAGGGTCCCGACGCAGCACATCCATGATTTCCGGACGCGAGATAAAGGCACCCAGCGGCAGACCGCCGCCCAGGGCTTTGGCCAGCAGGAGTATATCCGGGATAATCCCTTCATGCTGGTGGGCAAACATACGTCCGGTGCGGCCCATTCCGGTCTGTATTTCATCAAAAATCAGGAGGGTACCTGTCTCGTCGCAGCGCTGGCGCAGCGCCCGCAGGTAGTCCGGGTCGGCAGGAAGTACGCCGCCTGCTGCCTGGACCACATCCAGGATGATGGCTGCGGTATCGCGGGTAATGGCGCTGAGGTCTTCGGGGTGGTTGTAGCGGATAAAGGTAACTCCCGGCAGCATGGGGCCGAAACCGGCTTTCATGGCCTCGCTGCCCGATACGCTCATGGCACCGTGGGAACAGCCGTGGTAGGAGTTGTAGCAGGCGACAAGTTCACTGCGGCCTGTGTATTTTTTGGCTAATTTCAGTGCCCCTTCGACAGCCTCTGCCCCACTATTCACAAAATAGACACTGCTGAGTTCATGCCCAAGCGCCTCCGCCAGCCGGGTGGCGTATTGTACCTGCGGAGCCATGATCGCCTCGCCATAGACCATCGGATGCAGGTATTTCTCCGACTGCCTGCGGATAGCCTCCAGCACTTCGGGAGCGCCATGACCTACATTATTTACGCAAATGCCGCTGATCATGTCGAGCCAGCGCTGCCCGCCGGGGCCATATACCCACACGCCCTCGGCCCGCTCTACCTGAAGGGCGATAGATTCGTCGGAGGTCTGGGCTACGTGGTGGAAAAACAGGTCCGTATTCATGGGGTAAAGGTAGGGAATCGGGGGGATAAGGGGAAATTGGGAAGGGAACAGGGAAATAGGGGTTTTATGTCGAAAAGTGGACAGGGTCGAAATAAAGGAACAGAGGCCAGTTAAGTTGTGTATTCCGGTATAAGCCTGTATCTTCGCTGCATACCTGTCTTATATCGCTTGCGGAAACTTATTTCCATATGT
>RDXT01000190.1 GCA_004292985.1 Bacteroidota bacterium | reverse complement strand
AATACGTAAAATGCGGACGGTGTTTGGTTAAGGACCGTAACCTGGTGTTTAGCCAGTAAATCACCATACAGGTGAGCATCTTTAGCAATGTGCTTCGGAACGATGATGAGCTGCCCCCCAAACAGCAACGCGCCGTACATTTCCCAGACGGAGAAATCAAAACAGAACGAGTGAAACATGGTCCAGACATCGCGCTCGCTAAAATCAAAAAGCGATGCGTTCATCTTCATCAGACTGACCACATTGGCGTGTTCGATCATCACACCTTTGGGCCTGCCCGTCGATCCCGACGTGTAGATGATATAGGCTAACTGATGGGGTGTTGGTGGCTCTGATACCACTTCAGTTGATTCCCCGCTAATGACAGGTTTATCCCGATTAAGGCATACAAGGGTTCGCACACTTGATTGCATCTGGTCTTCGGCCTGCCGGTTTGGTTCGACTTGCAGTTTGATACGAGCAGTGGCATCGGTAACAACCACCGCTGCGTCCAAATCAGCGAGGATGTACTCGATTCGGTCAGCCGGGTAATCCGGATCAATGGGTACGTAAGCACCCCCTGCTTTAAGTATCCCCAGAAGCCCAACAATCATGGCGAGAGAACGATCCAGACAGATTGGAACAAGAGTTTCCTGCTTTACGCCCTGTTTGCGGAGATAATGGGCCAATTGATTCGATTGCTGGTCCAGTTCCGCATACGTTAACTGGCTGTCCGCGCATACAACGGCCACCTGATCGGGTATCCGGCGGGCTTGTTCGACAAACAGGTCAACTAATGTCTTATCCGTTGGGTACAGTGGTTCGGCCAGATTCGATGGGGTTTGCGTCGGTTTATTCATGTTGGTTAACTACGTTTCCCGCCTGTTTCATCAGGCTTATGGCAAAGAGTGTGGTTCGTGTGGCTCAGATACGCTCATTCTTGTCGGCCAGCCAATCGCTCGACAGATAGGCATAAAGAACCGTATCCATCAACACATTATTTTTAACGACACTATCCCGCAGTAGCCCTTCCCGGCGGAATCCAGCTTTTTCAAGGACTTTAATCGAGGCTACATTGTGAGCCATTGGTTGCGCGTAGAGCCGGGTAACCACAAACTGTGTAAACGCATAGTCGATCATAGCCTTCAGGGCAGCCGACACAATCCCGCGCCCCCAGTATGCCTGCCCAAGCCAGTACCATAGTTCAGCCGAAT
>RDXT01000502.1 GCA_004292985.1 Bacteroidota bacterium | reverse complement strand
GCAAACTTCTCCGCTATGTGTTGATTTCCTGAAATGATCTGATGCCGGAAGTGATTTATTTTTTCCCTCAGGTAATTTGCCACCCCATTTCCATGACCTTCATTCGCGTTTGGGTTTACTCCCATCCAGTAGGGTTGCAGGTATGGCTCTTCGATTTTCTCCTGCTGTACTAATATCTGGGTCTTTGCAAGGAATGTCTTTTGCCGATCCAACTCTCCCTGTAGCGCGTAGTAGGCCTCATCCAGCGATAAAATTAACTGTTTTACCTCATTACCCATGGCAGAATCGCGCGTGGTAGTTGTTTCGATTGCATGGAAAAGTGTTTTCCGCTTATCATTCAGGATCGAATCCGCCATAGCCGCTTTAAGTGCCAACTTGGATTGCACCCTATCGAAGGCGCCTTTCACCTCCCAGGATAAAAACCACAGCGCAAACAGGATAGCAATGCCCCCTATGAGGATGAATAAAAGCCGTTTGTTCATATGCTATGTTGTGTCCTTTGTAGCTGCATGAGGTGTATAATTTGAACAAATGTACGCCAGCCCCAAACCCCCACCCTACCCGATTTTCCACCAGGGTTTCCGTTTTACCGGGCGGGCCACACGGGTACCTTCGGATGCCCGCAGCATCTGCTCCAGTTTCCTGATCGCCTGCTGCTGATCCACCGGCTGCTGCCGGGTATCCAGGCCATACTGGACTTCGCCTTTAAAGCCCTCGTCGCGGATGCCTGCGATTTCAAACAGGGCATCGCAGGCATGGTAGCGGATCAGGTACGCGTGCCGGAGATCGCTGACGATGTCAAACAGGGGCCAGATGGAGCTTTCGCTGCCTTTCTGCGCCAGCACACGCCAGATCTGGTAGTTGCCGCCGCTGTCCCAGATGTCCTTGTGACGGGCGGCAATCATCGCCAGCAGGGTTTTTTCATCGAGCTTGTTTAGCCGCGCAAAGGTCTCGTCGGACTCGGCTTCGTAGCGTTGTTGAAATTCTTCGTAGGTCATGGAGTAAGGAGGAAATATAGCATTAGCAGCTTTTGGCTCAAAACCGTTCATAAACCCCTCAGTATTCCCAGCGGTTTTTTACGGTATTGTAAAAACTCACGCCAAATTTAACCGCAGAATTAACCGCTCCTGCATGGTTTCCATACGAAGTTACAAAAAATACGCCTGCTTTAAAGCGCTCCCTCCGGATCCGGAAAGGGTATTGAAGTCCTGCATATACTTCGCTGTGAATGAAGGCATTATCCCGCACCATCAGCACACCTGCACCTGCTGAACACATGAGTTTGCTGCGCTGAATCAGCGGAATTTTATTAAAAAGCAGTGTACCAAAATCATGCACATAATGCCCGGCCACATATTCATTGGGGGTGCTGAGGGTGCGACCTAATAACTGAAATGTAGTCGAAGGGTCTACAAAAATCCAGGGGTCGGAACCCCGGAAAAACACATAGTCTGTAAAGCGGATATTGTTTGCCTGGATAAAGGTACCTGCCGTAACGTTCCACCGCGCAATTCCCATCGTGCCGAGCCGGAATTCATGCTCGATGCGCAGGGAAATAAAATCAAAATTCAGGTCGCTGCCCCAGATTCCCGGAAGGGCTTTTTTGTAGCGCAGGGTAAAGGTCGGCCATTTGCTGCCCAGAATAATTTTTCTGTAAGGCATCATCTGGAATTTCTGTCCGGGCGTGTAGCGCAGGCGCACCTCGACGAGAAACTCGCGGTAGGTATCAAAGGCAATGGGGGTATTATTTTCGCCAAATAATTCTTTGGACCATTCCTCCAGTTCGAGTTTATCAATGGCTTTCCGGTCGGCAAAATCGATCCCAAACCCCAGATTCAGGCCATTGGCAATTTCCATGCTGTGCCCTACGCCAATAAATACTTTATTAATAAAATTGCGACGGCTGAATACGGTGATCAGAGCGTCATTTCCGTTGACCATGCTGTATTCATCACCCGCTTTAATATATCCGCGCGCAAAACGCCGGGGCGCGTAGGTAAATCCCAGGCCCAGGTTACCCCTCATGTCATTATTGGTGATTCCGTAATTCGCTTCGCCAAATATATCCACCGCCTTGCCTCTGCCAAAGGTTTTTTCAATATTCCCTCCGAGTGCGTGCCGGTATCCGCCTACCCCCAGCGGACGAATCTGCTCAACAATGGGATAAAAATAGTATTTCATGCCGCGTACACGGTCGCGAAAGGCAATGCCGTTGAAGGCAATGTCGAGCAGCGAAAGGTGGTTATAGACAGAGTCCTGCTGGTGAAGGTATTCGGGGCTGCGGTAAAACTTTTTCAGGCTATCCTGCACCTGCAGGAATTTTGTTTCCGTGCTGTCGAGCTTAATAGGACGGATGGCCTGCCATTTTTCTTCACCTGTTTCAAACGCGCTGCGGTCAAAACTGCGGATTTCATTGCCAAAAAAGCCCTTGGGATGCGCCACATCCAACTGATAATCCGTGTGCAGCGCCTGCGTATGGCCCAGCAAAATGTCTCTGCCGTCTTTGACTTCGTACTCATAGGATTCCTCTGCCAGCACCCAGCGCCCATCTTCGTTTCGCTGGTAGATGTTTTTGAGGGTAAAGCGCCGGAAAAAACTGAGCGTAGCAGGCTGCACTTCCATTTCTGCGGCTTCGATGGCAAAAAGTCCATCTACAACATAAATTACACCACTGAAACAGGCGCCTTCTTCATTGCGGGGGGTAAAGGAGATTTTATACACGACCTTTCCTTCTTCGTAGCGACGCTCTTCGAGGTGGTAGCGGTAGGTCACCCGCCAGAGTTCGCTGTGCAGCGGAGAAATAAGCGGCCTGTCGCCCAGGCGCTGAATCAGGATCAGGTTCTGGTAAAAATTGAACTGTGACAGGGCAGGATCCGGATAAAAGATATAGGGGTTTTCGGTATCTGCCTCATATTCACGGTCTTCGGCATCGCCTCCGATCAGAGAATTGGTTTTTTCAAAGGAGTTTTCGCGGTAGGCGTGAATGAGGGTCCGGTAGTCGCCGGGGGCCTGGTAGTGTGCGCTGGCCTGAGATTCGATCATCAGGGCCGGATGTATCTGCGGGGGCGGAAGCGAGTCGCGTTTCAGACTATCGGCCTCGGCTTTTTTACCGGGTTTCCGCTGGGAGGTATCACGTTCCAGCACGATTTTGAGGTAGGTTTCGCGAATCCATGAAGAGGCCTCGCGCATGTTTTCTTTTTTGTGAGCGATCACCTGCTCCATGATCTCGTAGGCAGGATCTTTTTTTCCGGCTGTAATCTCGACCGTCTGCAGCTCGCGGGGCAAGGGTGTCAGCACCAGATCGAGCACCTGGGTAGCCCGGCCCATTGTGACCACGTGGCTCTGTTTTTCGTAGCTAAGATGCTGAATAACAATCGTATAGGTACCCGGAGCCAGATCGAGGGAATAGGTTCCGTTTTCCCGGCTTAAGGTCCCTCTGCCACTGCCCTCCACATACAACTGTGCATAGGGCACAGCATCTCCTTCAGTATCTGTAAGACGCCCTTTTAAGACCTGGGCCTGTGCAGCGACTCCGGCAGAGGCGAGCAAAAAAAGCAGCAGAACATTTCTTAGGCAGTAACGGATTCGCATGTGAATAATAGAGTTGCAGGACGCGCGCGGCTATGTTAAGACGATTTCAGGGGCAAAAGGGTTGTCAGGATGGAAAAAGAAACCTTTCGTTCTATATTTACCCAAAAATACACCCATGTTGCGTCGTTTTTACCTGTTTTCTGCCCTGATCTTACTTCTCTACGGCTGCGCAGAAGAAGGAATCGGTCCGGGCCTCCTGGCTCCTGAGGTAAATGAAACCTTCGAATCGGCCTCCAAGCGAAGCTATGACAAAGCCCTGAGTGAATTTGGCTCCGGCCCCTGGCTCCTCGACGATGCCCTGATCGGCACCACGGACGAAGACCGGAAGCGGGGCAGCCGCGCAGTCCGCATCCGCAATGCAGGAAGCCTCCGCATGGCCTTCGACGTGGACGGCGCGCTGACGATTACCATATGGCATGCCACCTACGGCAGCGATGAGGATTCGGAGTGGGAGTTATATATGAGTACCGACTACGGGCGCGACTGGGACAAGGTCGGCAACACCCTCAGCAGCAGCCCAACCCTTCAGAAGGTGAGCTTTAACATCAATGAAAGCGGGCCTGTGCGCTTCGAGATCCGGAAGACAGACGGCGCAGGACGACTGAATATAGATGATATTGAAGCGGGCGAAGCTTCGGGCAATGGCATCGGCGAACGCGGCACTCCACTGATCTGGGGCAACCCCAGCCTGGCCGTAACAGATGAAAATGAATTTCGCAACTACCTGATGATCAAGCCCGCATACAGCCTTTCGTATCACCGCGACCGGGGCACAGCCAACTGGGTGGCCTGGCACCTAAGCCCCGCCTGGAAAGGCGACGAAGAGCGCCAGGACGATTTCCGTCCCGATCCGGACCTGCCTTCGGGCTGGTATCCGGTGGGTAGCGACAGCTACACCAATACCGGCTTCGACCGCGGGCACCTCTGCCCTTCCGAAGACCGCGACTCTACGCTGAACGAAAACAGCGCGACCTTCCTCATGACCAACATCATCCCCCAGGCACCTGACCTCAACCGGGGCCCCTGGAAGGACCTCGAAACCTATTGCCGCACGCTGATGGACCAGGGAAATGAGCTGTATATCTTTGCCGGGGGCGATGGATCGGGAGGCAGCGGCTCCAATGGCGGCACGACCAGCAAAATTGACAATGGCCGGGTTACGGTGCCCAAAACCTGCTGGAAAATCATTCTGATTCTCCCCGAAGACGGCAATGACCTGGATCGTGTCAGCACGGCTACGCGCGTCATCGCTGTCGAAATGCCCAATAAGCAATCAGCAGCCGACAA
>RDXT01000189.1 GCA_004292985.1 Bacteroidota bacterium | reverse complement strand
CGAGCTGAAGATGCTCCCGCAGCAGGTCGAAAGCCCCTACAATATCGCGGTTGCTCAGCAGCGGGAAATCATGATAAAAAGGCTTCCCGGTGCGCAGATCTGTGGACAAAGCATAGGTGGACCCATAGCAGGAGCCGAGCATATTGGCACAGATCACAAAATACCGACGGGTATCAAACACTTCACCCGGTCCGAAAAGCCCCGGCCACCACTCAGTCATATGGGCATTTCCGGTCAGGGCATGACAAACCCAGATCACATTGTCGCGGGCTTCATTTAATTGACCCTCAGTCGAATAGGCCAGTTGAAAACCCGGTAACTCCTGCCCGTTTTCAAGTGTAAAAGAGGTCTTGTACGTAAAGGTGTGGTGGTCCATTGCAAAGGGGTCAGCGATTCTCGCCTGTAAATTACAAAAATAGGGCAGTCCTCTCAGACTGCCCTCTATGATTAATTCGGATACACCCGGCTCGTCAGCGGCAGCGTAATGCTTATCGGTGTGGGAAAGCGCAGGTTGTCATTGACCGGGCAGCGGGCCTCCACGATCTGAAGCCACTTCTGAAGCAGCTCCGGCCCCTCGTCGGTCTCCGGCAGCAGATGCACCTGGAGCGATTTGTAGCCTGCCCGCTCCTCTGTCGGCTGGCCCAGGAAACGTGCCGGATTGATATCGCCCTCGATGCGGATACTGAGCTTTCTCAGATGGATCCCCAGCTCTTTGGCAACCAGATGACCCACCACATTGAGGCAGCCTGCATACCCTGCGAGGATATATTCGACCGGATTGGCGGCATCGTCCTGGCCTCCCAATACGGGCGGCTCATCAATCACCACCTCAAACTGACGGGCCTGCGCCACAAACTTGGTAGGCGTTACGCTCTGTCCCACTACTGAAAAATGCAACGAACTCATAAAAAACAGTATATTTGAATGTTACAGTTAATGTATCGGGAGTTGTCGCCGGGCGACGGCAATCATTCCGGCGGCGCTCCCGTTTTTTCATGGTATATCAGTTCCTATGACGGATCAGGCAAGCACAGGGGTGCGGATCAGCTCAAATGCCTGCTGCAGATCGCCTTTGATGTCTTCGAGATGCTCGATCCCTACCGAAATGCGCAGCAGGGTGGGCTGTACACCGGCGGCAAGCTGCTCGGCTTCGCTCAGTTGCTGGTGGGTCGTCGAGGCAGGGTGAATGATGAG
>RDXT01000501.1 GCA_004292985.1 Bacteroidota bacterium | reverse complement strand
GCATCCGCCGAGCTGGTCAGCTATGCCGAGCGTCTGCTGGCGGGGGCCGTGGGGTCTTCTTCGGCCCGTCTGCTGGTGGCTTCCGTGGTGAAGGAGGAAGCGCTGAGCGTAAAAGAAGTGATGAAAGTGATGGATGAGGCCCAGCAGCTCAAAGAATACAGCCGCGAACTTGAACGCAAATCCCAGGAACTGGAGCGCACCAGCCGCAAGCTCCAGGCCGCCAACGAGCGCCTGCGCGAAATGGACCAGCTCAAAGATGATTTTATCGCCACCGTTACCCATGAACTGCGTACGCCCATCACCTCCATCCGCTCGCTGACAAACATCGTCTATGACGACGAAAACATGCCGCCGGAGAAAAAGAAAGAGTTCCTGGAGATTGTGATCCGCGAAAGTGAGCGCATTTCCCGCCTGATCAACCAGGTGCTGGACCTCGAAAAAATGGAGTCGGGTCACGCTTCGCTGAACATGACCGAGGTGGACATGGCAGAGGTGGTGCGCACCTCAGTGGCGGGTATCCGCCAGCTCTGCATAGAACGGGAGATCGAGCTGGCCGGGGACATTCCGGAAACCATCTCTCCGATCCGGGGCGACCGCGACCGCCTGATGCAGGTGGTGGTGAATCTGCTCTCCAATGCCATTAAATTCTGCAAGCAGCCCGGCGGCCTGATCGAAGTGAACCTCTACGAGGAAGGCGCGCAGATGATCCTGATCGTCCGCGACAATGGGATCGGGATCGCGCCTGAGGTGCAGCCCTATATCTTTGATAAGTTTACCCAGTTTAATGATCACCGCAGCGGCAGACCCCAGGGCAGCGGCCTGGGACTGAGCATTTCATGGCGGATTGTGCGCATCCATGAGGGAAATATCCGCGTGGTGAGCGAGCCGGGTAAGGGGGCAGCCTTTATTGTGCACCTGCCGCTGAGGCCCGGTGCGGTACCGCCGATGCTCGCTCCCTCCTACGAGCGAAGAAACGAGCAGCAGCTTTGAAAAACGGAAAATTACCCGTATGTTCCGTCTCAGAAGATATTACCCTACTACTTGTACCTATGAAAAACCGTGATTCCCAGGCACGGGTCCTGATCGTGGATGACGAACCCCATATCGTGCTGGCGCTCGAATACCTCATGCAGCAATGCGGCTTCGATACCGAAAACGCAGGTGACGGACGGGAAGCCTTAGATAAAATAGACGAATTTTCGCCCGATGTTGTGATTCTGGATGTGATGATGCCCCACATGGATGGGTTTGAAGTCGCGCATGAAATCCGGAAGCGGGACCAGCACCAGGATGCCCATATTTTATTCCTTACCGCCCGAGGCACCGACAAAGACAAGCGCGAAGGCTATGGCTCCGGTGCCGATGTCTATCTGACCAAGCCCTTCGACAACCGCGAACTGGTCGAAAAAGTGAAGGATTTGCTGGGGGAGTAGGTGCTTTTGGATAAATGAAAAAAAACACCTATATTCCAGTTTAGAAAGAGGCCGCTACTCTCTGTGCATGTGAAATCATATCCTTCACTTCATTACAATTCCGCCTATGAACAGCCTCGGTTCGAACTGGTTTATGGAAGGTACACTGGATTTTGAGTACAAAAAGTATGTGCTGCTGGCCTATTTGCAGCATGTGAGCCGTGAATTTGCCGAAGTAAAGCTCTATCCTTGCTTTTCGGAGCTGATTTCGCACTACCAGAACCTGCTCTCGTTTCAGGAGCATAAAGAGAAGCTCTCCCGGCAATTTCCCGGGCGGCTCGACGAAGAGGCCTTCCGCCGCCTCCAGCTTCAGCACCTCCCGGCCTTTGATGAAAGTCCTGAAATGCAGGAAATCGAGTCAATTATCGGTTTTGCCTTGCCTGTGATCCGGGGCCGCCTCGACGAAGGAAAAGAGATATACGAACAGATCGAAGGCCAGCTCCGGATCGAGCCTGTGGGCATCATGCCTTTGTACAAACAGGAAGGATACGTTTTTTTTCAAATAAAGAATGAACGTACAATCAAAATATACCAATACAAGATCATATTTTTTGAAAATACGGAAGGAAATTATCACGGAATTTCTTTCCGCTATGTAGATTCCTTTTTGTACAGCCTGGCCAACACCCCAGAATCGGTGAAATTACAGCTTGCACGCAGTTCTGAGCTGCCCAATCCTGCGACCTGGATGCTCTGCTCCATGCGCTCTTTTGACGAAGATGCGACCCTGCTGCCGATTGCCAAACGCAAACTTCTGAGCTATCTGAAATAACATTCTGACTTTTAGACCACGCGGGGCTTTGTCCGGAGACGAAGCCCCGCTTCCTTTTTATTCATTGGGGAGAGGGCCTTAACCGTACGCGCATTCATTTTAGCCAATTGAACCCCGGAACCGGAGGAAACATCATTTTTCGCGTAACTTCGATAAAATCTTACATCTAAAGGGAAACAGTAAAAAAGACCTCAGATGTATTCCAAGATTCGTATTATTCGTTTTTCCGTTCTTACCCAAACCCTTCAAGCGTTTCTCACTATGAAAATGAGACCTATCCTCTTCCTTGCTTACATGATTTCTGTAGTCTGTGTTACCGCTCAGACTACCCTGGTGGCAGGCGATATTGCCTTTACCCGCTACCACCAGACTACGAACCGTTTTGACTTTGTGCTGCTGCGCGACATCGCGGCCAATACGCAGATCAAATTTACCGACAACGGCTGGCGCTCTGCCGGACTGTTCCGCAACGGCGAGAGCGAACTGGTATGGACAACGACAATTGCCCGCACTGCCGGCACCTATGTCCGCATCATTGGTACCACTCCTACCTTAGGAACGGTTACGGGTACCGCGATGAACTTCAGCAACAACGGTGATCAGGTTTTTGCTTTTCAGGGCACCATGACCTCCTCTCCTACACTGATTGCAGGCCTGCAAATGAATGGCTCCTGGAATACAGATGCGACAAACTCCCAGACTTCTTCCCAACCCACTGCCCTCGTTACGGGATTTGCTGCCATTGCCATTTCACCCGAAGTGGATTTTGCAGGCTATGATTGCAGCATCCTGACCACAGGTACTGCCAATGAAATCCGCACCTCTGTGCTGACACCTGGCTTCTGGTGGGCAGATAACTCTTCAGTTGTTGCCGCACTCCAGCCAACCTGTTCCTTCTCGGTCACTTCCTTCCCGATTGAGCTGCTTTCCTTTGATGTAGAGACCGAAGGCCTTCGTGCCGACATCTCCTGGGCAACTGCATGGGAAACCAACAACGCCTTTTTCTCCATCGAGCGCTCATTGGATGGCACTTCATATGAGTCCGTATCCGAAATCGCTGGTGCAGGCAACAGCCAGTCCACCATCGAGTACAAAAGCGTGGACTTCGCTCCGCGTCCGGGACGTTACTACTACCGCCTGCGTCAGACCGATTTTGATGGTATGTTTACCTACTCCGACGTAGTGGAAGCGACCTTTGTTGATCCTCTCCGCGCCGAAGTGAAGGTGTATCCTAATCCGGCCCCCGGTGAGCAGCTTCAGGTAGAAGTATGGGGCTACCATACCTACGACGTTACGCTCCGCCTGATGAACATGCAGGGCAAGACCCTCTGGACAGAAACACCTGAGACCTCAGCAGGCGGGATCAAAACTACCGCTCCGCTGGCAGGCCTTCCTTCTGGCCTCTACATGCTCTCCGCTGAGTATGTGCAGGATGGACAGCCCGTGCGTGTGAGCAGCAGCTTCCTGCGTCAATAATATACGGATATAAATACGATGCGTATCCCCCCCTGCTCTTTGCGGAGCAGGGGATTTTTTTTATCCCGCCAGTACGTTGATCAGGTCGTATTTGGTGATAATGTCCACGCTGCCTTCGCCCGCCTGTACCAGCACTGCCGGGTTGTCGCGGTTGATGAGCTTGGAAATCACGTCGAGACGGGTAGTGGGCAGCACAAAGGGGAAGGGGTCGCTCATCGCCTCAGACACCGGATGGTCTTTCATCGAGGGATCGTCGAGCAGGGCGTTGAGTACGCGGGTTTCATTCAGGCTGCCAATGATCACACCATCGTTCATCACCGGGAGCTGGGACACATCGCTTTTGCGCATCACAGAGATCGCTTCGCCCAGGGTCTGCGCAGCCTGAAGGAACATCAGCGGTTCGAGGTTGGACTTGCGGCGCAGGATTTCTTCCGCACTGAGCATGGCCCCTTCGTCGAGGAAGCCATGGTCTTTCATCCAGGCATCGTTATAGACTTTGCCGAGGTAGCGGGTGCCGTGGTCGGGCAGAATGATCACCATCAGGTCGCCCTGCTTCAGGTTTTCGCGGGCGTATTCGAGCGCGCCGTGTACAGCAGTGCCGCAGGACCAGCCGACAAAGAGGCCTTCCATCCGCGAGAGGCGGCGGGCCATCAGCGCAGCGTCTTTGTCCGTAACTTTGATAATCTGGTCAATGACCGACATGTCGCAGTTGTGGGGCAGGATGTCTTCGCCGATGCCTTCGGTGAGGTAGGGGTATATTTCGCGGGTGTCAATTTCGCCCGTTTCATGCAGTTTCTTGAAAATAGAGCCGTAGGTGTCCATTCCGATGGTTTTGACCTGGGGATTGCGCGACTTGAGGTAGCGCGACACGCCGCAGATGGTGCCGCAGGTACCCATACCGGCAGCGAAGTGGGTGATTTTCCCTTCGGTTTGTTCCCATATCTCCGGACCTGTCGTTTCCACATGCGCCGCGCTGTTGCTCATGTTGTCATACTGGTTCATCCACATCGAGTTGGGGATTTCCGTAGAGAGCCTGCGGGCGATCGAGTAATAGGAGCGGGGATCTTCCGGCTCGACATTGGTGGGGCAAACGACCACCTCAGCACCTACTGCGCGGAGGATGTCTATTTTTTCTTTAGACTGTTTGTCAGCCATCCCCGTATTGCCGGAGGTACTTTCGATAATGGTGCCACCCGGACGGATTTTTCCGGCGCGCTCGGCATCCTCGATCATACGAACCGCAATGCGGTCTTTGATGCTGTGACCGGGGTTAAAGTACTCCACTTTCACAAGCACAGTCCCTTTGATATGAGCAGCAACGGAATTCAACCGGACCAGGGGCGTGTTTCCGATCGTTTCAATAATGTTGTTATAGTACATGGGGCTCAGGATAGAATAAAATACCAGAGATCGTAGAAGCAGTGTGTCCAGGCTACAACAGCGAAGCTGCGCCGCACAAAGATATAATACATTAGCAGACCAAAGAAAAAGCGGTACACGAAACTATATACGTGAAAATTATCACCAAAAGGCATCAGATAGTGAGAAACGGCATATAAGGCGGTGGTAAATGTGATCGCGAGGAGAAATTTGGCATCTTTGGGCTTGTATTTGAATATTTTGAAGGGCATTTCCCCGACACTGGTCGTTTCTGCGTCCATTTCCTTGAAAAAAGGTACTTGTTTGGCCGCCAGCCCTATACCGCCAAAGATGAGTCCCCTGAAAATAAATTCTTCATAAAACCCCGATCCGAATGCCAGAGAAATATTCATCAGCACATTGGTGTGGTAGCTGAAGAGGCTGCTGCTGGAATCGAGGGGAATGGGAGGAGACATGTCGGGCTTGGGCGCCTGTATCAGCAGAAACGTGAGGTCCGGCAAGAGCATGATGAGCAGCGAACCCCAGATAAATCCTTCCAATACCTGAAAACCGAAATAATACCAGTTAGGGCGGTAAGGCTTTTTTTCCTTGGGCTTAAAGTCTTTGTTTTTTTTGCGCTCCTGCTGGTCTTTTTGCCACTCCGAAAAACTCTTTTTCCCCCGCCAGTCGAGTGAAAGCTTATGCCCCCAGTAGGCGACCAGCAGCACCGATACGATCAGTGTGCCTCCCCAGCGTCCCGTATTAAACAGAAATCCCAGAAAC
>RDXT01000500.1 GCA_004292985.1 Bacteroidota bacterium | reverse complement strand
CCCTCCCAATTTTAAAGCTCAATTAGAACTATACCAAGATCAGCCTGATACGCTCCTGCAAGACCTTAGAAAGCTTCAATTTTTATAAGAAAGCCCTGACGGGTTTCCCTACGTAAGTTTCTTCCAAAAAACTACTTTGTCTTCGCCTTCCTTCCAGAAGTCTCTGATTACGGCTTCCTGGGTATAACCAATTTTTTGATAAAAACCTCTTGCGGCTGTTTGTGCATCGTCTGTGGAAGTTTCCACAATTAACAGTCTGCCGCCTTTGTCTTTGAGCAACTGTTCGATATATTTCATCATTTCAGCTGCTATTCCTCTGCGTTGCGCGGTTTTCATCACGCCAATCGCCAATACATTGTACGTGCCTTCTGTCAGTTTTTCCGGTACACAGTATCCTATGGCGACGGGTGAAGCATGGTCCATATAGGTAAACCAGATATCTTCTGTCTCCGAATTATGGAAAAAATCATCTATCATTTCGTCTAAGTATTCGGATGGGAACAACTCACAGGAATCAACAACGATTTTCAAGTCGTTTAGGTCGGCGGGTGTGACAGTCCTTATGTGATGACTCATTATCTTGTGGGTATGCAGGGAAACGATTATGCCAAGTTACGAAGACGCTGCGGGCAAGGCTTGTATCATTCCGCTATTATATGCTTTCGAAGGTTTGTTCAGATGGGACTGTGCAAGCTACGAATGCCCACTGACATTCTTCCCTGCCCTCTTTCCTTTTCGCCGCTTTCCCCGTAGATTCACAGCCGAAAGCAGGGCCAGAACAAAGCCTCGCACGATCTTTGTTAGGGAACAGAGGGCATCAAGCTGCTTTAGCCCCTGTGTTTCCCCTATTCCCCTATTCCCTTTATTCCTTCACACCCCCTTTATGACCGCTCTCGACGCTTCCATTCAGCAGAAAGTCCAACTCTGGCTCGACAGCAACATCGAACCTGCTGCCAAAGCAGAAATCCAGACCTTGCTCTCCGGCGACAACCCCGATGCCGTCATTGATGCCTTTTACCAGGACCTGGAGTTCGGTACGGGCGGTCTGCGCGGGATCATGGGCATCGGCTCCAACCGCGTGAACCAATATACCCTCGGCATGGCGACCCAGGGCTTTTCCAACTATCTGAACAAGGCCTTCCCCGGCGGAGCGAAAGTGGCCATCGCCTATGACAGCCGCAACAACAGCCAGTTTTTCGGTGAAATCACTGCTGCGGTGTTCTCCGCCAACGGCATCAAGGTCTATCTTTTCGAAGCCCTGCGCCCGACACCGGAACTCTCCTTCTCCATCCGCTACCTTGGCTGCCAGGGGGGAGTAGTGCTCACCGCTTCGCACAATCCAAAGGAATACAACGGCTATAAAGCCTACTGGGACGACGGCGGACAGGTTACGCCGCCCCATGACAAAAATATCGTGGCCGAAGTGCAGAAAATTACCCTCGACGAGGTGAAATTCACCGCCAACGAATCCCTGATCGAACGCATTTCCACGCTGATAGACGACCCGTACCTCGAAGCGATCACAACCAATGTGGTAAGCCCCGAAGTGATCGCGCGTCAGCATGATCTGAAGATTGTGTATTCGCCGATCCACGGCACGGGCATCACGATGGTGCCGCGCATCCTGGCCAAAATCGGCTTCGACAATGTGCATGTGGTGGAGGCCCAGGCTACGCCCAACGGCAATTTCCCGACGGTGATCTATCCGAATCCGGAGGAGGCCGACGCCATGAACATGGCCCTGAACCTCGCCCGCGAGCTGGACGCCGACCTCGTGATGGGCACCGACCCCGATGCGGACCGTGTGGGCATCGGCGTGAAAAACCACCACGGCGAGTGGCAGCTCCTCAACGGCAACCAGGCCGCGACCTGCATGATCTATTATCTGCTGAAGGCATGGCAGGAAAAAGGCAAACTCGACGGCGGGCAGTTTATCGCCAAGACCATCGTGACCACGGACATTCTCGACAAGATGGCGGCGAAGTTCGATGTGGACTGCTACAATGTGCTCACCGGCTTTAAATACATCGCTGAGCTGATCAAGGAACTCGAAGGCAAGAAAAAATTCATCGGTGGCGGCGAAGAGAGCTACGGCTATCTGGTCAATGACTTCGTGCGCGACAAGGACGCGATCATCTCCTGCGCGATGCTCGCCGAGGTGGTGGCCTGGGCCAAGGACCAGGGCAAGAGCCTTTTCGACATCCTGCTCGAAGTATATAGCCAGTTTGGTCTCTTCCGCGAGGGCCTCATTTCCCTGAGCCGCAAAGGCAAAAAAGGCGCTGAGGAAATCCAGCAGATGATGGCCGACCTGCGCAGCAATCCGCCCAAAACCATCAACGGCAGCGAGGTGCTGAAAATGCAGGACTACAAGTCCCTGATCGAGAAGGATTTACGCACAGGCGAAGAAACGAAGCTCGACTTCCCGACTTCCAACGTGCTGCAATTCCACACGGCAGACGGCAGCAAAATCTCCGCCCGCCCCTCTGGCACGGAGCCGAAAATCAAGTTTTACTTCAGCGTGCAGGCGCCCGTCTCCGGCAAGGAAGACTTCGATGCGGTCTATGCGATGCTGGGTGAGCGGATCCAGGCGATTGTGGATGGGATGGGGTTGAAGTGAGGGGGTGATTGGTTGCGTTTTAGGTCTGACAGGTTTCCAAAACCTGTCAGACGTTAACGCAAAATCTTCTCCATCTTACGCCCCTTCGCCAATTCATCCACCAGCTTGTCTAAATACCGGACCTGCTGCGTGAGCGGATTTTCGATTTCTTCCACCCGATACCCGCAGATGACACCCGTAATGAGGTGAGCGTTCGGGTGTAAAGTAGCATGCTGAAAGAAGGTTTCAAACGTTACTTTTTCCTCTATCAGCGTTTGCAGCCGGGCTTCATCATAGCCGGTAAGCCATTCGATGATCTGGTGCAATTCCTCCTGGGTTCTGTTTTTCTTCAGCACTTTTGCGAGATAAAGCGGATATACCGAGGCGAATGTCATCCGGGCAATACGCTCGTCGTGGTGGGCGGTAGCGTTTTTTTCCATAGGACTTCAAAGTAAACATTTTCCCCTCATAAAACCTTTTCTCCGGCAAAAGGGTTTATCTTGCACAGCAGTCAATGTGTGAACACTGATTTTCTGCTGTAACCCACATAAACCTTCGCAATGAATTACTTCTTCATTTCCTCTCTCACCGTTGTGCTGAGCCTGGCAGCTGCATTTCAGCCCGCCAGCCGCAACAATCCCCGCGTACAGGCACCCATGACCATGTGCCATGGCAGCGTCGAAGGCATGACAGCCTTTGTCGGCGACCCTGCATTTACCCTGTTGCACCCATCTCCCCTGCCGATGGAGTTTGATGCGCTGGGCAAAACCGTCAGCTTCAAAACCCCCGATGGCCAGACAGCCAGCGGCTATGTGATCAAGGCGAAGAAAAAGTCGAACAAGTGGCTGTTTGTGTACCAGGAATGGTGGGGCCTCAATGACCACATCAGACAGCAGGCAGATGTATTTTACAATGATCTTGGCGGCAATGTGAATGTGATCGCGCTCGATATGTACGACGGTAAAGTAACTACCGATCCGGGTGAAGCGGGTAAAATCATGCAGGGCGTGGTAGAAACCCGTCTCGAAAATATCGTAAAAGGCGCGGTGGCGATGGCCGGTAAAAAAGCGCAGATCGCCAATGTCGGCTGGTGTTTTGGTGGCGGATGGTCCCTGAAATCGGCGATCATCGGTGGCAAACAAACCATCGGTTCTGTGATGTACTATGGCATGCCCGTGCAGGATGTCGAAAAACTCAAGACCCTCAACTCCGATGTCCTGGGCCTCTTCGCCACAGAGCAGTGGATTTCCCAGAAGGTGGTAGAGGAGTTTGCTGCGAACATGAAAACAGCAGGTAAATCGCTGAATTACAAGATCTTTGCTGCGCCGCATGCATTTGCCAACCCCAGCAATCCTGCCTACAATGAAGCCCTTTCCAAAGAGGCCTACGGTATGGCAATCGGATATCTGAAAGGGAAGTTTGGCGTGTGAAAATAAAAAAGGGAGGAACGGTTAAGGCTCCTCCCTTATCATATTCCTGCACAGATCAGGCAGTAACCAGCGTTTTCACAGGGGAAGCCGCCTGCAACTTGTGATAGTTCAGGTAAGAAGTTACCAGGATCGCTCCACTGATGAGGGTAGAAACCCAGATAGCAGGTCCATCCCCGGTAGCAATGTGCGCCACCAGCGCGGAAATGATGACTATGCCAAATCCTGCATAGGTCCATTCTTTCACACGGCCTTTGGCAGCAGGCAGCAGCAGCCCGACCACGCCCAAAATTTTAAAGATAGCCAGCTCGATCCGGAAGTACTGGGGAAAGCCCAGTTTAGCGAAGGCCTCAGCCATTTGCGGGGCAAACAGGTAGCCCATCGCAGAGCCGAAAATCATGAGTGAAAACAGGCCGGTTGTAGCCCAGTAGATGATTTTGGTAGATTTCATTTGGAAAAGGTTAGTAGTGAAGTGAGATATCTGCCAAATGTAATCTATTTTTCGAATATTCTGATATTCGAAATTATGTTTGAACGCCAGGACTGAATTTTTTTATAAGAGGCTGTACATAAATGCCGTAATGGTTTCGATACAGGCGCTGCACGTGGATTCGGCTGAGGCAAAATTTCGGATCCCTTGGGGTTTTCTTCTTTTTTTCGTGCGGTCGAAGGATTCCCGTTCGGATGTCGTCTAAGGGAAAAAACCACATTACATGGCCTCTCCGCTCATCCGATCCTTTGCCTGCGGGCTTCTGCTCTTACTGGCAGCCCCCCTTTCCGCCCAGTACAATACGCTCTGGATTCCTGATACGCTTTCGGGCACGGACTTCCACCTGACGCTAAAAGACACCTTTATGCAGCTCAGGC
>RDXT01000499.1 GCA_004292985.1 Bacteroidota bacterium | reverse complement strand
GTTGAAAAACCTCAGCGCCTTTTACGATGAGGTTTTTCAACACCATTCCTCCGGCATCCTGAATGATAATGCCAGAGGTATCGCGGTTGAGAATGGTCGCGCGGCCCGTACCGTAGGAGTCAATCACCACCGGATTTTCAGCCGTTCCTTCATCCTCTCCCGAAAGCCGGAGCTGCCCTTCAAAAACAGCCCCTCCCTCCAGCAAGATCTGATCACCGGGCCGGAAGCGGGTCTCATTCAGCCGCGAAAGGCTTTTCCAGGCCGTGGCGGGGCTTAGGCCATCGCCGCTGTCATTGCCGCTGGCGCTGAGGTAGTAGCTCCGGGGCGCGGGAGAGGTCCAAAGGGCAGCGAGGAGGAGAGGAAGGATCATAGGAATAGAGGTAATAAGGGGACACGTAGCCGCTTATCAAATAAGCGCACACATTATTACTCCACCGGAAAGCTATAGCTGACAAAGGCCAGCTTTTTGCTGTCGGGCGACCAGGAAGGTACATTAATCGTCCCCTGTCCTCCATACACATAGGCCAGCACGCGGGGCGGGGCCGAACCATCGGAAGGCATCACGCGGATCGTCACATGCTTGCAGGGTGGATGGTCTCCGGCAGCGACATCTGGGCCAAAGGAAACAAAAGCCATCCACTTACCATCGGGCGAAATATGGGGAAACCAGTTGTGAAAATCGTCCTTCGTGATCTGCACTGGATTTTTACCATCGGCATCCATGCGCCAGACCTGCATAGAGCCGCTCCGCACCGAGTTGAAATAGATGTATTTGCCCGAAGGATCGTATTCGGGGCCATCGTCGAGGCCGGTTGTGGTGGTGAGGCGTTTTTCTTTGCCCCCTTTCACCGGAATCGTATAGACATCATATTCTTTGTTCCGCTCGGCACAATAGGCAAAGGTTTTGCCATCGGGCGACCAGCCATGCAGGTACGAAGGGCCTGTTTCCGTCACCAGCCGGGGCGCACCTCCGCTCAGCGGCAGGGTGTAGATCAGCGAGCTTCCGTCCACCCCTGCGGCATTCACATGGTTGCTCACCGCGAGGGTTTTTCCATCGGGAGAAATGAGGTGGTCATTGTTGTTGCGGGAGGCAAATCCGGTGGAAATCTGCGCAGGCTTACCCGAATCAAAGGCGTAGCGGAAGATTTTCCCCTGGCTGTTGTAGATCAGGGCGGAGTCATTTTGCAGCCAGTTGGGCGCTTCGATGGTTACCGGGGTTTCCATCAGCACGCGGCGGTGGCCCGTTTCGACATCTACAACCTCTAAGCGGCTGCCGGGATAGTCTTTGTAGGCCACATAGGTCGCGGGGGCGGGCACAGTGATGCGCACATTCCGGAACAGGGCCTTTTCCATCACATCTGCGCGGTGAGAGCAGACAAACAGCCCCGCATAGACCTCATCGCCGAGGCCCAGTTCTATGCGGGCACTTTCCAAAAGCGGCTGCCCTGCGGCTGCCAGCGAAAAGATGTACATCCCTCCCCGGCGCTCTATCTGAAGTACCTGAGGGCCTGTCAGTTCCGAGCGGCTTTCGAGGGTCAGTCCGCCGATGTCTTTGCGGTATTGCATCGCCGCCAGACCATCTCCATGCACTGCGGCAGAGAGATAGGGCGAATTGCTTTCGAGGCTGTGGCGGACGATCCAGCCTGCCTTGCGGTGCGGGTCCACGCCCTTTTCGGGGAAATTCACTTCCGCATGCAGGATAAAATCACCCTTCATTTTTCGCCATGCAAAATGAAACTGGTCCTGGCCAAACCACATATTTTCACCGCTGCCACTGAGCAGGTATTCCTGTGTCTCCGGAAGGTAGCGGTAGCTACCGGGAATTTTGCAATTGCCTACATCTGAGCTACTTACGAAAAGGCTCCGGGTGCCGGGCTGGGCAAAAAGAAGTACCGCCACTGCCTGAAACAGGCAGAGTAACCCTATCTTTTTCATGTATGTAAGAGTTAAGGGCTTACTTGTATCCCCAGGTCTTCATGATCGCGAGGTCTTCTTTCACGCAGTCAAGCGGCGCTTTGCCCTGGTAGGCTTCCTGCTCGATGATGAGGTGGATGCTGCCGCCTTTTTTGCGGGCCAGCGCCAGTACATCTTTTACCCCTACAATCCCCTGACCGAGGATGGTGCTTTCGTATCCATGACCTTCGCTCTGGCTGGCGATTTCGTCCTTCACGTGCAGCGACTGGAAGCGGCCCGGATATTTATTGATCCATTCGGCGGCCCTTGCACCTCCGTTGACCATATTGCCGAAGTCGAGCTGCTGCATCACCAGATCGGGATCGGTGTTCTGGAGCATCAGGTCGTAGAGGATTTTGCCATCGAGTTTCTGGCTGAATTCGAAGTCGTGGTTGTGGTAGCCAAACTTCATTCCCGACTTCTGGCAGAGTTCGCCGCTTTTGTTAAACACCTCCATGTAGCGCAGCAGGTCGTCGTGGGTTTTGCGGAGGCTTTCGTCGAGCCAGGGGCTGATCACAAACTTTTGTCCGAGGGTAGCCGCATCTTCAACGGTGTATTTCCAGAGGCTGGTGAATTCTTTTTTCGATTCATCCCAGTGGTCGCGGCCCATAACGGTGTGTCCGCTGGGCATGGTCATGCCGAGATCGTCGAGGATTTTTTTGAATTCTGTGGCAGAGTAGCCATAAAATTTGCGGTCGCGGTAGTTGGCGTGCTCCACATGTTTGTAGCCCATCGCCGCGAGTTGTTTGAGCGTGCCGAGCGGGTCTTTGCCCATCTCATCGCGGATCGAATACAGCTGAATGCCGACGAGGGCCTTGCCGGGCTTGCTGGCCGCCATCATTTCGTTGGCAAAAAGGGCCATGCCCGTAGCCGCAAGGGCGCTGGTCTTGAGAAAAGCTCTGCGAGAAGTGTTCATAATCAAAGGAGTAGGTAGTCCATACAAGGTAAAGCAATGTAAGAGAGAATAATGGAATTTTCAAGGGGCAAACGTGCGGGAATGCTATGGAAAATCGGAAGGGGCTGTGTTTATTCGCCGGATGGATCCCTTACTTGCCTACGCGCAGGCGCACAGCTCTCCCGAAACGGAGGCACTGGTCTGGGTACGCCGCCAGACGCACCTGAGAACTTTGTACCCCCAGATGCTCTCCGGACCGCTTCAGGGGCAGTTTCTGGCGCTGCTTTCCCGGCTGCGGCAGCCTCAGCGGATTCTCGAAGTGGGCACATTTACCGGCTATTCCTGCATTTGCCTCGCACAGGGGCTGGCTCCACAGGGCAGCATTACGACCCTCGAACAAAATGCGGAACTCGAATCGCTCATCCGCGAGGGCCTGCACAAAGCCGGACTTACGGAGCAGGTGGACCTCCGTCTGGGAAAAGCCGCTGATATTCTGCCCCAGCTCGCACAAAGCTGGGACCTCATTTTTTTGGATGCCGACAAAGAAAACTATGTCCATTATTATGAGTTAATGATCCCGTGGCTTGCTCCGGGAGGCCTGCTGATCGCCGACAATGTGCTCTGGAAAGGCAAAGTGCTCGATCCGGAGCAGAAAGATAAAGAATCGAGGGGCATCCGGGCCTTTAATGAGCGGGTAGCGGCAGACGATCGGGTGGAAAACGTATTGCTTCCCCTTCGCGACGGGCTGATGTGTGTATGGAAAAAGCCCTGAGCTTGTGTACTTTTGCAACATCTGACATTCACCTTATGGGAAAAGAACATACAATTTTTGATGTGACCATCGTAGGGGGTGGTATCGTGGGCCTGGGCGTCGCATACAAACTACAATTGCGCAATCCCAACCTCCACATTCTGGTACTGGAAAAAGAAAACCAGTTGTCTATGCACCAGACGGGGCGCAACTCCGGGGTGATTCACTCAGGTCTCTATTACAAACCCGGCTCCCTCAAGGCCGTGAACTGCGTCAAGGGCCGCCGCGAAATCTATGATTTCTGCAAAACCTATGGCGTAGCCTACGATATGTGCGGCAAGGTGGTGGTAGCGACCGAAGAAAAGGAACTGCCCTACCTCGACAAAATTTTCAACAACGGCGTCGCCAATGGTACCGAAGGCATCGAAAAAATCACCGGAGACCAGGTGCGCGAAATCGAACCCCTCTGCGCAGGTATCGCGGGTATCTGGGTGCCGGTTACAGGCATCATTGACTATCCCGGCGTAGTGTATAAACTCGCCGAGCTTGTCAAAGGCCTCCAGCCTGATAGCCAGGTACTTACCGGACAGGAAGTAGTCGGTGTG
This sequence comes from Bacteroidota bacterium, assembly GCA_004292985.1. GTDB lineage: Bacteria > Bacteroidota > Bacteroidia > J057 > J057 > RDXT01. The sequence goes on along the minus strand of RDXT01000499.1, from coordinate 686 downwards.
GAGCGGGGCGAAAGCGTAACCGAAGTCGTTACACCCGATGGCCGCTTCCAGACCCGTCAGATCATTTTCTGCGGGGGCCTGCACTCCGACCGCCTCGCCCGCCTCGACGGCGTGGATACCACTGCCCAGATCGTGGGCTTCCGGGGCGACTACTACGACCTCAAGCCTGAGGCCGTTCACAAGGTCAAAAACCTCATTTACCCGGTTCCCAATCCGGAGTTTCCCTTCCTCGGCGTGCACTTCACCCGCATGATCCACGGCGGCGTAGAGTGCGGTCCCAATGCCGTATTTACCTTCAAACGCGAAGGCTATGGTAAAACGGACTTCGACTTCCGCGACACCTGGGAGGCGCTCACCTTTGGCGGCACCTGGAAACTCTTCGCCAAACACTGGCGCTTCGGCCTCGACGAATACCGCAGGGCTTTCTCCAAACGCCTCTTTCACAGGCAGATACAACGACTGGTGCCTTCGATCCAATACGATGACCTGATCCCCGGACGCTCCGGCGTGCGCGCGATGGCCCTCGGCTCCGACGGCGAGATGATAGACGATTTCAAAATCGAGTACACCGGCAATTCCATCCACATCCTCAATGCGCCTTCGCCCGCCGCTACGGCAGGTCTGGCCATCGGCGAGCAGGTGGCGGAAATGGCTGAAGCACGCTTCGGTTTGAAATAAGCAAAAGG
>RDXT01000188.1 GCA_004292985.1 Bacteroidota bacterium | reverse complement strand
ATGAGCGTGGCAGCAACTGTGGAGTCCACCCCGCCCGAAAGGCCGCAGATCACGCGGTCATTTCCGATTTGCTGGCGGAGCGAAGCAACCGAAGACTCGACAAAAGCAGCAGGCGTCCAGTCGGGCACAATGTTGCAGGCGCGGGTGATAAAATTGAGAATGATCTGAAAGCCCTGGGCAGTGTGAGTTACTTCGGGGTGAAACTGAAGTGCATACACTGGCAGCGTATCGTGCTGAAAGGCAGCTACTCTCACCGATTCAGTGCTGCCTGTGAGGTGGTATCCTTCCGGAATTTGGGTGATGGTATCGCTGTGGCTCATCCACACCTGGCTCGACTCCTCCACCGACTCAAACAGCGGCGAGTTTAGCTGATGCACGAAGCGGGCGCGGCCATATTCGCGGCGGGAAGAAGGCTCTACCTTACCCTGGTATTTTTTGGCAAGCAACTGCGCCCCGTAACACAATCCGATGAGCGGAACCTTGCCGATGATCGCATCGAGGTCTACATCGGGAGCGCCGGGATCATTCACAGAGCAGGGGCTGCCGGAGAGAATCACACCTTTCACCTCCTCTGATAAGGGCGGAATGCTGTGAAAGGGAACAATTTCGCAATATACCTGGGCCTCGCGAACCCTGCGTGCAATGAGCTGGGTGTACTGAGAGCCGAAGTCAACGATCAGAATCATGCTTTTCATCGGCCAAAATTAGGAGTTTTGAATAATTTACTTACCTTAATTCCCGAATTTCCTGTAAGAAAGTTTTTTCGACTCCATGGCGTTACCCATTCCGCCCCGCCTGAGCGCTACAGCTGAGTTCGACCTGAATACAGGCCGCCTCCTGACCGCGCTTTCTCCCTTGCTCGTAGGCCTCGCACGCCTCACAGACCCGCATGCCGCCGAGCTTCCGGTAGCCAGTGATTTTATCGCCGGTGTTATTGTAGCCTATGGAATTGTAGTGTTTGCCCTGAGCTTTCTAAGCCCCTTCGTTATCAGGAACTTCTACTACTTTGTGCTGGCGGGTTTCTGCATGCACGGAGCGGACTCTTTTTTTAACCTGCACCTGTTTCGCTTTGGCAATGATGTGCAGACAGGCCTTTTGGTATATACCTTTATTACTGTATGGTTTTTACGCAGCCGGAGGGACCTGCTCATCTATCAGATTCTGCTGACGGCCACCCTCATCATGGTCTATTTTTT
>RDXT01000187.1 GCA_004292985.1 Bacteroidota bacterium | reverse complement strand
AGGAAACCCGGATTTTCAGCCTTCCATTGAGCAATGTCGTCAAGGATGCGCGCTTCGGAGGAATTCAGCTTTGCCATCTCGTTATGTGTGCTTTTCTCAAGTAGTAGTTGTACTGAAAGTAACGGTTTTAGTTTCGGTTTGACCAGAAAATTCACCTTTTTCCTACCTTTGAAGCCTCAAACCGATTGTCCCTATGAAATTTGCAACGAAAGCTGTCCACGCAGGGGTAGAGCCTGATCCTTCTACCGGCGCCATTATGACGCCCATTTACCAGACCAGCACCTATGTACAGGCTGCTCCCGGTGATCACAAAGGCTATGAATATGCCCGTACGCAAAACCCCACGCGCGATGCGCTGCAAAAATCCGTGGCGGCGCTGGAAAATGGCAAACACGCCCTTTGCTACAGCTCCGGCATGGGGGCAGTAGATGCGGTGATGAAGCTGCTGAAACCGGGCGACGAAGTGATTGCGACCAACGACCTCTACGGCGGCACCTACCGGATTTTTGTGCGGGTCTTTGCAGAATATGGCATCCGTTTTCACTTTATCGCCATGCCCGATGCAGCTGCGGTAAGCGCCCTCATCAATGACAAAACGCGGATGATCTGGCTGGAAACGCCGACCAATCCGCTGATGAATATTGTTGATATTGAGGCGATTGCGGCGCTGGGCAAAGGCAAAAACATCCTGACCGTGGTGGACAACACCTTTGCCTCTCCCTATCTGCAGACACCGCTGGAGCTGGGGGCAGACATTGTGCTGCATTCGATGACCAAATACATCAACGGCCACTCCGATGTGGTGATGGGCTGCCTGGTGATGAATGATGCAGAGCTGGAAGCCCGTCTGCGCTTTTTGCAAAACGCCTGCGGGGCCGTTCCCGGACCGATGGATTGCTTCCTGGCGCTGCGCGGCCTAAAGACCCTGCACCTGCGCATGGAGCAGCACTGCAAAAATGGCAGAGCCGTCGCCGAATACCTCTCACAGCATCCCAAAGTAGCGCGCGTCTATTGGCCGGGTCTTCCCTCCCACCCTAACCACGATGTCGCCGCCCGGCAGATGCGTGATTTTGGTGGCATGATTTCCTTTACCCTAAAAGACGATCGCATGGAAAACGCCCTGCGGGTACTCAGTGGCACACACCTCTTCGCCCTGGCCGAAAGCCTCGGCGGCGTAGAGTCCCTGATCGGTCACCC
>RDXT01000186.1 GCA_004292985.1 Bacteroidota bacterium | reverse complement strand
TCGCTGGCCAGCATCCGGGCAATGGCCTCTTCGCCCGGAAGATAGACTACGTTTAGCTTCGCGCGGGGGTAATTGTGCTCAAACAATGCCACCTGCGCCTCGACCCAGGGACGCAGGGACTCGTCGGCGGTGAGGGTAATTTCACCCTTGGTGGCAGTCTCTTCCCCCTGAAGGAAAACAGGCTGGCCCCCCGGCGTGGCAGGTACGCTCCGCGAAAGAGAATCCCCGCCCCCCGCAGCTGGTGCGGAAGGTGTAGGGCTGCATCCGTGAAGCAGGAAAAAACAGCCTGTGAGTATTGCTGCGCAGGTCGCTTTCATGTAAGCCTCCATCAAAAATGGGTGCATAAAGATAGCATTTTTCCGTAAGTGAATGGCTATTTTCATGGACAAAGAGTTCAAAGGCCGTGGTTCAACGTTTGTACATCATTCTGACGGCAAAGTATCGGCCACGTTACATCGCTCCGGGCCATCTGTGCAGCCTTTCTGAGCATACGTATGTATAAAGAGTGTATGTGTACCGGAATTTCACACGTGCTGTAAGAAATATTGCATCAGGCGGTCAAATCCGATGATTCCCAGCAGCAAAACAGGCACAGCCAGTAAGGCCAGCAGGCCTGTGATGCGCCAGTCGGCAGGTGTGGCGGCAAGCCCTGCCGCAGGCGAGCGGAAGACCATTAAGCCCGGCAGTTTCAGATAATAATAAAAGGAAAGGGCTGTATTAAGCGCTGCAACAATGGCCAGAATCAGGGGTTCGGAGGGCCAGTCGCCGCCGGAGTGTTGCAGCACCACGACAAATAGATTCCATTTGGCAATAAATCCTGCTGTGGGGGGCAGGCCCGCCAGGGCCACGCAGATCAGGGTAAAAAGGGCTGTATGCCAGGGAAATAGCTGTCCAAGCCCGGTGAGACCCGTGACTTCCTGCTGGCCGGAACTTCGGGTAAACAGATCGGCCAGGATAAACAGACAGAGATTCATGGGCACATAGAGCGTCAGGTAAAACAGGGTCGCTGCCGTGCCGGTATCTGCCGCCGCATAGACGCCCATGAGCATAAATCCGCTCTGCGCGATCCCCGAATAGGCCAGCAGCCTTCGCAGGTCGGGCTGGTTCAGGGCACCGAGGTTGCCGATGCTCATCGAGGCTATGGCCGCTGCGGCCAGCAGGTGGCTGTAGCCTTCGCCCGCAGCAGGCAGAAGCCAG
>RDXT01000185.1 GCA_004292985.1 Bacteroidota bacterium | reverse complement strand
GGCTACCTTTACTGCATCAATGACAAAGCCGATGAACGAGCAGGAAAAAATCCACTTCGACCGCATCGCCCAGGCGATTGACTACCTGAAGCAGCACTTCCGGGAGCAGCCCAGCCTCGACGCGGTGGCAGAGCAGGTGCATCTGAGTCCTTTTCACTTTCAGCGCCTGTTTACGGAATGGGCGGGGGTGAGTCCCAAAAAATTTGTACAGTACCTGAGCCTGGACTATGCCAAGCAGGTATTGCAGCAGCGCGGGGCTACCCTCTTCGATGCGGCGGAAGCCTCGGGCCTCTCGGGCACGGGCCGCCTGCACGACCTTTTTGTCCATATCGAAGGCATGACACCCGGCGAATACAAACAGGGCGGCGCGGCTCTTTCGATCAACTACAGCTTTGCCGAAAGTCCTTTCGGAGATATGCTGGTCGCCTCGACGGGCAAAGGCATCTGCCACATGGCTTTCGCCGACGACGCAGCCGCAGCCCTGGCCACGCTCCGGGCACAGTTTCCTGAAGCGCAGTTCCGCCAGATGACCGATACCCTTCAGCAGCACGCGCTCTATATTTTCACGCAGGACTGGACAAAACTTCCGGAGATACGCCTGCACCTCAAAGGCACGCCCTTTCAGCTCAAGGTCTGGGAGACCCTCCTCAAAATCCCGATGGGGCAGCTTTCGACCTACGGACACATCGCGCAGCAGGTCGGCAACAGCAAGGCCTCGCGGGCCGTTGGTTCAGCCGTGGGCGACAATCCGGTGGCCTTTCTGATTCCCTGCCACCGGGTGATCCAGTCGAGTGGCGCCATCGGTGGCTATATGTGGGGACCTGTGCGGAAATCGGCCATGATTGGCTGGGAAGCCGTGCGGGTGGGGTAATGGGAGACGAATCTGCCCCTCTCAGGCGGCTCCTCAGGAGCGCGAGAGGTAGTAGTTTACATTTGTCCAGGGCCCCCCGTTGATGCATGTTAGCCCCTGCTGGCTGAGGTACTGCTGGGCCTGGCCGCTGCGGTTGCCCGAGGCGCAGCAGAGAACCAGCGGCTGCTTCAGGGCTTTCAGCTCTTCGAGACGGCTGGGCAGTTCCTGCAAGGGGATGTTGAGCGAGCCGCTTACATGGCCACCCATAAATTCCATCGGGCTGCGCACATCTACGATGGTGCCCGTTTTTTCGGCAAGTATTTTTTCAAGATTCATGATCAGGACGTTTT
>RDXT01000498.1 GCA_004292985.1 Bacteroidota bacterium | reverse complement strand
GTTACGCTGATGCCCGTTCCGGCTGTGTAAGTGGTATTGTTATCAGCGGCAGGTGCCCACTGGGTACCATTCCATTTTAATACCTGGTTTGTAGTGGGGTTTGTAGCCGAAATGGGATTTCCCTGAAGACCATCTACGGTCAGTGCACCGAAAGTGCCCGAAGCGTCTCCCCCGGCTGTGCTGATGTTTGTGATGTCGTCGGCTGCATTGATGTCGCCTGTGTTGGCAAATACAGTGCCTGTGAGACTCAGGCCAATACCTGCGGTATAGGTTGTATTGTTATCCGCTGAAGGTGCCCACTGGGTACCATTCCATTTTAGTATCTGGTTAGCGACGGGTGTCGTATTGGCAACAGGATTCCCCTGAATCGCATCTACGGTCGGGTTGGGATAGGTGCCCGCGAGGTCGCCTCCTGCGGCGGTGGTATTGGTGATGTCATTGCCCGGATCTGTATCTCCGGTATTGGTAATCTGGCCATTGGCGGTGTTGACAGAGATACCTGTACCGCCATTGTAAGGGAGTATTACGTTGCCGCCGCCCAGCGAAAGGCTGATGGTGGTGTTGGAAAGCGATAAGGTCTGGATTTCGTTGGTCGTACTGGCGTCACCTTCTGGCTGGGGCTGCCATTGGTTGGCAGCTGAATTCCATTTCAGGACTTCCAGGTTTACCGGGGCGCTGTTTTCGACCGCACGGCCCTGGATCCGCACGACACTGGGGTTGGGATAGGTACCGCTGAGGTCGTTTCCGGCAGTGGTTGTATTCGTAATATCGTTACCTGCATCGGTATCGCCTGTATTGGTAATGGTATTTCCTGTAATGCTGATACCCGCCCCTGCCTGATAGAGGGTGTTATCGCCCAGCGCAGGACTCCATTGGGTACCATTCCATCTGAGGACCTGGCCGGGTGTCGGGGCTACGCTGGCAACCGGATTGCCCTGAAGCCCATCCACAGTCGGGTTGGGATAGGTGCCGTTGAGGTCGCCGCCCGCAGTGGTGGTATTGGTGATGTCGTTGGTCGGGTCTGTGTCACCTGTGTTGGAAATGACCGTTCCGGTTACGTTGATACCTGTACCGGCTGTGTAAACCGTGTTGTTGTCGGTAGAAGGCGTCCATACGCCGCCCACAAGCTTAAGTACCTGGCCATTGGTAGGTGCGTTGGTAGAGACGCTGGTGCCGCGGATACGGGCTACTGTCGGGTTGGGATAGGTACCCTGAAGGTCATTTCCTGCTACATCTCCAATGACAATATCATCCGACTCGAGGGTATCTCCTGTGTTAATAATGGCTGTTCCGATCACATCTATGCCTGCGCCGCCCGTGTAAATCGGGATGTTCACCGAACCGCCGCTCTGGGAGAGGGTCAGCACGCCGTTTACCAGACTCAGGGTCTGAAGTTCGTTGGTGGGGCTGGGATCGTCGTCCACGGAGGGGGTCCACTGCGAGGTCGTATTGTTCCAACGGAGCACCTGGTTATTTAAAGGAGCGGCGGGAGAAATCGCGAAGCCCTGCAATCTGTCCACCACGGGGTTGGGATAGGTACCGCCGAGGTCACCCCCTGCTACGTCGTTGATTTTAATGTCGTCATTGCCGTTGAGGTCTCCTGTGTTGGTAATGACATAGGAGCTGGGGTTCACGGTAATGCCGTTGCCTCCGGTATAGAGGGGTAGGTTTACAAATCCGCCGCCATTAGACAAGCTGATGGTCGTTCCGGCAGGATTGATCGAAAGGATCTGGATTTCATTGGTGGGGTCTGCGTCCGCGTCGTTGATGTTGTCGGTAGCAGGCGCCCAGCTACCATTGGAGAATTTCAGCACCTGACCATTGCTGGGCAAAGTTGTGCTGACAGGCGTTCCCTGAAGACGCACAACCGTCGGGTTGGGATAGAGGCCCACGAGGTCGCCGCCAGCGTTGGTGCTGTTGGTAATGTCGTTGGAAGCGTCCGTATCTCCGGTGTTGGTTACGGTATTTCCGGTGATGTTGATGCCCGTTCCTGCCGAATAGCTCGCCGCCGGAATGGTGACGGTATTGGCCACTACGTTGTTCTGGTCGAGCAGGCTCAGCTGGCTGCCATTGATCGCGAGGGTATATGAATTTACCGAGTCATTGGCGGGCAACCAGGTGGAGCCGTCCCATTTCAGGGCCTGCCCTGCGAGCGCGCCCTGCTGGGCAATGTCGAGGGGGTCTGAGGAAGAGCCATCTCCTTTGAGGCGGGGAGTAACGTTGGTGGTAGCGCCGGGGTTGGAAACCGTAGCATCGTTCTGGGGAAGCCATGCATTCTGGGAAGCACTCCATTTGAGTACCTGACCATTGGTCGGGGCTGTTGCCAGCACATCATTTCCCTGAATACCTGTTACAGTGGGCACCGGAAACTGTCCGCCCAGGTCGCCACCTGCGGGAAAACCGACGGTTATATCATCTGAAGCATCAATATCTCCTGTATTGACAATCGAGTCATTTTGAATCACAATACCCTCGCCTGCAAACAGGTTGGAGCCTCCTCCCCCACCCTGGTCTTCGGCATTGATCCAGTTTACGCCATTCCATTTGAGTACCTGGCCTGTCAGCACGGGCGTGGTGATCACAACATCGGTCAGTTCGTCGAGTTTTACGCTGTCAACTTTGGTGCTGCGCTTCGCATAAAAGCTGTAAGGCACTGCCAGCACCGGATTGGTGCCCATGTTGATCCATGCGCCGCCCGGCGACTGCTGAAGTTCCACCTGAATAAAATAGGTACCGGAGCCCCAGTTAATGGCAGAAAAAGTGCCCAGAACCGGGAGGCCCTGGCCGATCTTCAGGGTAAACAGACCATAATCATTGGTGGTGATGGTATGTTGTTCCTGAAAAACAGCTACCGTATTGTTCTTGATTGTCATACGCACCTCGAAGGTCGTATTGGCATAAATAGCGCCGTTGTTGCGGGCTACAGCCTGATAATTAATCCCTTGAGGTGTCTGGGCGCGCAGGGAAATTGCGGCAAAACCCAGAAACAGCAGCGTAATCAGTCGGAGGAACTTCATGATGAAGACAGTTTGGATGGACATTGTGTTGTTTCGCCTGACAATTTACGCATTCAGGCGCAGGAATGAAAAAGATCAGCGTACAATGAGGCGTCGGTAGGAGGTTTCGCTTAATGAGCCATTCTGAACCAGCATCCGGCAAAGGTACATTCCGGGGGCAAATCCGCTGAGCGTGGCTTTCACTTCGTGATAGCCTTCTTTCAGCGTGTGTGTACCCAGGCTACCCGCTTCTTTGCCGCTGAGGTCGAGCAAATCGAAGGTAACTTCATACATATCCGCAGCGGGAGGCAGCAACAGGGGCAGCCAGACCTCAGTTTCGGCGGGGTTGGGATAGGGCTCGCCCAGCGCTGCGGCAGCGGCAGTCAACTGGCTTCTGACATATCCTTCATTCCCCATGATAATGCGGAAGTGGCGTTTAGGCTCCTCTGAATAAGATAGATATTCATTCACCTGGCTCATATCCACCAGACGCACCTGGTCTATGTCCAGCAAATACAGGCGGCGCTGGGGGTCAGAAGCGGCAGCAGACTCCCATTGCAGGCGGATTTCGCGGTCGTTGAGGTTACTTTCCACTTCAAAATCCCAGACGGCTCCGTTGGCAGTGGTTACGATGTCGCGGGTGAATACGCCAGCAAAATGCTCCGGGTGAGGGAAATTGATCTCCAGGTATTCGTCGGGACGCGGCGGCGTGATGGCATCAAAGCGGTCTTTGCTTTCGCTTGCTTCGGGATGCATACCGATCGCAGCCAGGGGATAGATCAGGTCGCCGCTGCGCAGAATCAGGGGTAGTTGCCAGTAGCTGTCGGCAATGCTTCCGGTGGCCGCAGGCAGCACATCCGGATCATCAAAGCGGTTGACACTGAGGTTTTTACGCACCGGAATCCGCACTTCTGCATTTTCATCGGCAAAAACGAAGGCTCCCCGCAGACGGTCAATGGTGTTGCGGGACTCGTAGCCATTGTTGCCATAGACATCGGGCTGGCCCAGCAGATCCGTTACGGAACTGCTGTTGGCGGCTACGACATCCTGCCAGGAAAGGTTGAATGGGAAGGGATTACCGATCAGGTTCCAGCCTTTTTTAAGTGAAATCACATAGGGATCCGCATCATTTGCCTCCACGACCAGACCTGGCCCTGTATTAAAGGTGCGCTCTTTTCGCGTAATGAGCCAATAGCCCAGACCTGGATCTACCTTAGTGAAACTTTTGCCATATTCCTCCAGGCGGTCTTTTTCTTTCTGGGTCGCCTGGCCATTGTTGATGTAGCTCCACATGCGCCAGCGCCAGATACTGTAGCGCCCGAAATCATCTTCGACCACGGCACTCACCAACGGATTATCCAGCGTCAGCGGAATGGCCACCAGGTTATAGGCCGAGGCGCGGCTTCCGTAGCGAAGTCCCTGAACCACAATTCCATCCGCATAAAAACGGTAGGTATAATGGGTATCTGTTACTGCGCTGAAGCCATACAAGCCTTTTACTTCGTAGAAATACTCCACGCCCAATTCGTCATTATCCGCTTTGGAGGTATTAACGGCGAAGGTATAGCGGAGATTCTGGCCCGTAAGGGTTTCGGTTTTCCAGTTGGCAGAGGCAATTCCTTTATAATGGACCGTAACTTCATCGATCAGGGTATCTGTCAGCACCTCGATCCAGCTTTCGGCGGAAGCGGTATTGTCCAAAAACTGCGGCGGGAAAAGCGAATCCCGGACTACCGGCACCGGATTCTGGTAGGCAAAACTGCGGGCATCGGCAAAGGGGCCTCCTTCAAAATCCTGGTCTATCACCTGCACACTCCAGGTATAGGTACCGTCGGGCAGGGCCGTAAAGGTAGCTTTGCGCTGGTGTCCGGGCAGGCCCCGCGCGACAATGCGGCGGTAGCCTTCGGGA
>RDXT01000497.1 GCA_004292985.1 Bacteroidota bacterium | reverse complement strand
CGAGGGTAATCCCGCTGGGATATTTTGGGGCGACTGAAGATCGCCCTTACGGCTTGGGCCGGACTACGCGCATGCCCTCCCACGGAGCCGAAGTCCGGCGGAACGCTGGGGGTAATCCCGCTGGGATAATTTTGGGGCGACTGAAGATCGCCCCTACAGACCGATGAAGGCCTCAAAGTTCTCTTTGTCAATCACCTGAAACGCCGTATCGGGATAGGTGGCCAGAAACGCGGCGGGGAGATGTGCCTTTTTTCCTGCCTTCCACTTAAACTCGAAGGCATGCAGTTTCCCGCCATACTCCTCCACATAATCCACCTCCTGCTGGCTGGTGGTTCGCCAAAAATACCTGTTTGGAAACAGGCTTGCATAGGCATTTCGCTTCAGGCGCTCTGCAATCAGGAAATTTTCCCATAGCGCCCCTGTATCCGGACGAAGGGCGAGAGGCGAAAAGTTTTTCAGAATAGCATTTCGGATGCCATTGTCATAAAAGTAAATTTTCCTTCCTTTTTTGATCTCGTTGCGGGAGTTGCGGCTGAGAGAAGGCAGGCGAAACAACACAAAAGACTGTTCCAGCAGGTCCACATACCGCTCTACGGTCACCGGATCAGCGCCAATCAGTTGCCCAAGCTCATGGAAGCTCACTTCGCTTCCCAACTGGAGCGCCAGCGCCTGGAGAAGTTTGATCAGCAGAGATGGCTTTTTGATCTGGTCGAGGCTCAGAAGGTCTTTGTACATCAGCCCTTCGCTGAGGTCGCCCAGCACCCGCTCTGCCTGCTGCTGCTCCCGCTGCACGACCTCGGGGTAATAGCCATAAATCATGCGGTGCTCCAGCAGTGAGCGTTCCTTCAGGTATCCGTGGTGGGCGCTCATTTCGGCAAAGGAAAGGGGATACAACTGAAACTCGATCTTCCGGCCCACCAGACTTTCTTTGGTCTCCGCTGCAAGGTCAATGGAAGAAGAACCCGTAATGAGCAGCTGCACCTGGGGCAGATGGTCTGTAATCAGTTTTAAGGTTTGCCCGGCATTGCGAAAACGCTGCGCTTCGTCCACGACCAACACCTCGTTTGCCCCCACCAGCAACTGCATCCGGGCCAGGGAAATGTTTTCCAGCAAGGCCCGCGCTTCCGGATCGTCTCCGGTGAGCCAGAGGGTTTTGCGGTTGATCGTCTCCGAGATTTGCCGGATCAGGGTGGTTTTTCCCACCTGACGTGGGCCAATAAGGATAATAGCTTTGCCTTTGCCAAGCCATTTCTGGATGCTGGGTAGCTGCGCGCGTTCGATCATGGGTTAAAAATAGGTGTTTTTTCGGATTCAAATCCGGAAAATTGACCTTTTTTTTGGATTTGGGGGCGACTGAAGATCGCCCCAACTGTTTGGCGGGATTTCGGGGCTGCGCGGGGGTAGAGGGTAATCCCGCTGATTGTTTTTCCTGGGCGACTGAAGATCGCCCTTACGGCAGGGCCGGACTACGCGCATGCCCTCCCACGGGAGCCGAAGTCCGGCGGAACGCTTTTTGGGGCGATGCCCTTACCGTTCGGCGGGATTTCGGGGCTGCGCGGGGGCTGAGGGTAATCCCGCTGGGATGATTTTTGGGGGCGACTGAAGATCGCCCCAACAGGGGCTTCCCTACAGTTTCATCTCCCAGCCGGGCTGGTAACTGCGGCTCCACAGCTTCAGCGCATCGGCGTCGTTGGGGCGGCCCGTGGCAGGGTCGCAGATCAGCGTTTTGCCGCTGCGCTGCGCGATATTGCCCAGCATGGGTAACAAGGTAGAGGCGTAGCCCTCCGCGATAGGGGAATTGAGGCCACTTTCACCCCGGATAGCGGCAACAAAATTTTCGAGATGGCCCACATCCAAACGCTCGAAAGGACTGATCGGGTTGGCGGCATCTACCACTTCGCTGCTTTTCCAGGCTTTGATCAGCTTGTTGTCCATGTCGTAGAAGCTAAACTCATCGCCTCCCGGGTAAATCATCGAGCCGGTGGTTCCATAAAAAATGACCCCGCGCCCGGAGCCTTCGATGGGCAGGTTGTTGCAACTGCGTCCCTCCCAGGTCATGGCTTTTCCATTGGGAAATTCAAGCGTAATGACTTGTGTATCAGGGGTTTCCCAGTCATCCTGAAAAGCGTAGCGGCCCCCGGCAGAAGTTACTTTCACGGGATGTTTTACGTCTAAGCCCCAGCGCATCACGTCTATTTCGTGGGTGCCGTTATTTAGGGCTTCGCCCGTGCCCCAGTGCCAGAACCAGTGCCAGTTGTAGTGCACGAGGTTGCTGCGGAAGGGCATCCGCGGCGCGGGGCCTTGCCATAGCTCAAAGTCCAGCCCGGCAGGAACGGTGACCAACTGCCCTTTGCCGATGCTCTTGCGGTTGTTGGCATACCAGCCTTTGGCGAAATAGACATTACCGATGATGCCCTCGTGCATTGCCTGGATGCCCTCTTTCAGGTTGGGGAAGGAGCGGCGCTGGTTTCCCATCTGGATCAGCACGCCATATTTGGCCGCTGCCTGCACCAGCATTTCTCCCTCGGCGGGATTGTGGCCGCAGGGTTTTTCGACATATACGTGCTTGCCTGCTGCGGCTGCCATCAGGGCTGCGGGGGCGTGCCAGTGGTCGGGCATCGCGATCGCCACGGCATCTATCTCCTTGATTTCGACCAGTTTGCGGTAGTCGCGGATCAGTTTGGGGCGTTTGCCTGTGATGGCCTCGACTTCGCTGGCGGTTTTGAGCAGCACCGCCTCATCCACATCGCAGATGTAGGCCACCTCGACATCGGGCAGGCGGGCGAACATTTTGGCGAGGAAAAGGCCCCGGCTGTTGGTGCCGGATACGGCCATGACGATTTTTTTGGCGGGCATTCCGCCGAAGGCGAAGAGGGGGTTTGCCAGTACCAGGCCCGCAGAGCCAGCGGACAGGGTCTGAACGAAGTTGCGACGGTTCATAGCGTAGTAAAGTAGGGTTGCAGATACAGGATAGTAAATTAAGAAAAAAACATCTATCTCCCTACCTTTGCATCATGTCTCTGAAACTCAAACTCCCCCCGCGGCTCGATGCGATCATTTTGCACGAAGACGAGCACCTGATTATCGTCAACAAACCGGTGGGAATGTCCAGCCTCGACGACAAGGAGTCGCGCAGCCTGCAGGACATGGCCCGCAGCTACAACGAGGAACTGCGGCTATGTCACCGCCTCGACAAAAACACGTCGGGTGTGCTGGTGATTGCCAAAAGCGCCGAAATGTACCGGGAAATGGCCATTAAGTTTGAAAAGCGCCTTGTCAAAAAGCAGTACATCACGCTGGCGGGCGGCATTCACCGCTACGAAAATCTCGAAATAGACCTGCCGCTGCTGATCTCGACCAACCGCAAGGTGTCGGTAAACCATCGCCAGGGCAAACCCGCCCTCACCTACGTAACGACCGAAGAGGTGTTTCGCAGCCACACCCTCCTGCGCTGCGAACCTGTCAGCGGACGCATGCACCAGATCCGCGCGCACCTCTCTGCGATGGGCTGCCCCATCAGCGGCGACCTGCTCTATGGCGGCAAAGACATCCTGCTGTCGGAACTCAAGCGCCGCTACAAACCCAGCGGGCGCGATCGCGAAGAGCAGCCCCTGAACCATGGGTATCTGCTTCATTCACAGAAGATTAGCTTCTCGCACCCCGCCACCGGCGAGGAACTGGTCTGCACAGCAGAGCTGCCCGAAAACTTCGCTGCGACCCTGAAGGTGCTGCGGAAGTATGACGTGTGAACAGGGATCAGGGAACAGGGAACAGATTTCAGGGATCAGATTTCAGCAAAACCCCGCAGCGTTTCCCGAACCTGCGGGCGTTTTGAGAACCATTTTCAGGGAACAAATTTCACGTAGCTGCTTATCACATAAGCACATAGCCTATCCCGCTTGCGGGAAACCCTTGCAAAACAGGCAGCTCCTCCGCATGAAATCCTGCGAACCCTACTCAGTCAGCCGGAAGTTAAAGGGGATATTTACCCAGAACTCTATGAGGTCTCCCTTGTGTTTGGCCGGGCTGAATCTCAGCAAACTCAGATGCGGCTCGATAGCAGTATGCAGAACCGGGTATGGAATATCTGCGCCCGTATTTTTGTACAGAAGAGCCATTTGATCTGCCGAATCCAGCCTTGCAATGGCGTATATGTCTTTTTTTAAGAGATAAAACGAAGTGTCCGCAGTAAAAACCTGTATTGAGGAACTTGTGCTGTCCTGGATTTTGCCTGTTTCCAACGCTACCTTGTCATGATAGCTGCCATTAAGCAGATAAACGCGGTAGGTGGGCTTTTGTGCTTCGAGGCAATTGCTGAAAAGCAGAAACAGGGCGAAAAGAGCCAAAATGAGTGCTGAACGCATGGCGGATGTGTATGTGTTGTACAAAGATATAAAAAGCCGCGGTGCAGCGCACCGCCATCTTTGTAGCACGAAGATGGCCTCTCTCTATTCGCAGAAATAAAAAGTTTGTTTTTTATAACTTCGCCCTATGGAAAACAACCTGACCCGCCCGCTTTCTGCCTTCAATACCGAATTGAAACTGAAGGGTTTTAATGTATTCCAGATAGAGCAGGACGGGAGTGCAACCCGCACGTACAGCCGAAAAGACTTTTACAAAATATGCCTGACCACCGGGAAAAGCATCATTCATTACGCGGACAAAAGTTTTGAGGCAGAAGGCACCGTCCTGTTTTTTGGCAATCCCTACATCCCCTATTCCTGGGAAACGCTCTCGACGAGCTATGTGGGTTATACCTGCTTGTTTTCAGAGGCATTTTTAAAGCCGGACCGCTCCGAAAGCCTCCAGCATTCTCCCTTGTTCAAAATGGGCGGTACACCTATTTTAACCATCACAGAGCAGCAACGGACGCATCTGAGTGCCCTTTTTCAGAAAATGATCGAAGA
>RDXT01000184.1 GCA_004292985.1 Bacteroidota bacterium | reverse complement strand
GCCAGTCCGAGTCTCAATACAACTATCGGAAGCCCGGTAACAGCATCACCCAACAGCACAACAACCTACACGGTAACCGGAACAACGTTGGGTTGCTCTGGAAATGCGAACGTCACCGTGACGGTAAACCCACTGCCGGTTGTGAATGCAGGAGCCGATCAAACAGTTTGTGATCAACCCATTCCGGTGCAATTGAGCGGGCTACCGGCCGGAGGAACCTGGTCGGGACCAAACATTACGCCTTCAGGACTTTTTACGCCCAACGGAGCCGGAATCAATTCACTCACCTACTCGTTTACAGATGTCAACGGATGTACCAATACAGATGTTGTCGATATCACGGTTATTGCTCCCACATTGGCCAGTGCCGGACCTGATTTCGCTACTTGTTTAAATGCTCCTGCAACGGTTCTAAACGGAACTCCCGCGGGAGGAACCTGGTCAGGAACATCCGTAACCTCGGGTGGAATTTTCACTCCCGCTTCGGTTGGATCGTTTACCTTGGTGTATACCATCGGTTCGAGTACCTGTGTTACAACGGACACACTAATCGCCATCGTTAATCCATTGCCCGTAGTAGATGCGGGAGCAAACTTCACGTTATGTATTGACGCTGCGATGGTCACCCTTTCGGGAACTCCTGCAGGCGGTACTTGGACAGGAACTGGAATCACCAATCCTTCGGGAGAATTTACCCCCGCAACGGCATTGGCGGGCAATCACAGTTTAACTTACACATATACAGATCCGGTTACAGGTTGCAGCGCCACAGATATTCTTACGGCAACTGTCAATCCACTTCCGATAGTCAATGCAGGAATAGATACCACATTATGCGATCAACCGTTTCCGGTGCAATTCACTGCTACACCAGTAGGCGGATCATGGAGCGGCACAAATACTACAGCGGCAGGAATTTTCACGCCCAACGGACCGGGATTATTTGTATTAACGTACACATTTACGGATGCAAACGGTTGTACCAACGCAGATACCCGAACAGTAACGGTAACAGCACCTACACCTGCCAATGCCGGAAGCGATCTCTCGCTGTGCATTGATGCGCCAAATACGGTCATTGCAGGCGCGCCGGTCGGTGGAACCTGGTCGGGGTGGACACACCAGACCGCCGGGACACTGTACGCCGATTTTGTGCAGTGCAGCATTTCTTTCGGGCCTGTTCACACAATCCTGCCTCAGGC
>RDXT01000183.1 GCA_004292985.1 Bacteroidota bacterium | reverse complement strand
CTTGTAGTCGAACACCGTGTTGTCGCCGAAGACCTCGACATCGGGCTTGAAGTGGATGGTGGTGCCGCGCTCGCTCGAATCGCCGATGATCTGGAGCGAGCGGGTGCTTTGGTTGATGTTGAGGCTGTGCTGGTTGGTGAGGCTGATTTTCACGCCCGGGCGCAGGGTCCAGGTGAGTTTGAGGGTATTGGACCAGCGGTTGTCCTGGCGCGGTGCCCAGAGCGAGTCGTTGCCGCTGAAAAGCGAGGAGTGTAGCTGCCGCGCGCGGATGCGGAAATAGTCATCGGAGCCATAGGCGCTGGCACTGATAAAAAAGTGCAGCTTTTTGCGGATGACGGGGCCACCCACCGAAAAACTGATGTCGTCGGTGTTCCAGCTTGGGCCTTCATTTACCCGGAATCCCAGGTTATCGCGCTGCCAGAGCCCGGCAAATTCCAGACGGTCGCTGCCCTCGCGGATTTTGGTCAGCACCACCCCCGAAGAGCCGGAGCCATACTCGGCCTCTGCGCCGCCGGTGATCACTTCCACATTTTGCACCGCACGCGCATTCACATCCACGCCAAAGCCTGTGCCTGCCAGCGGGTCCTGCGCATTGACTCCATCTACCAGATACTCCGTTTCATAGACCCTGGCGCCCCGCACCTGGATACCATCGGGCGTCTGCTGAACGCCAGCCTGCATCGCCACGATCTCCTGAATATTTTTTACGCTCAGTTGCTTGATTTCTTCATTTCCCACGCGCACCCGCGACTGCCCCGACTCCAGGTTGATCAGCGTGCGCTGACCCACAATCTCCACTTCGCCCAGGGTGCTGACTGAGGAGGACAAGGTCACGTCCTGCAGCTTCACGCCCCCGGCAGCGATCGAGAGGCCGTTAAAGATTTTCTCGGCATAGCCTACATAGGAAAAGCGCACCGAATAGTCGCCGGGCTTGAGGTTTTTGAGCTCGTATCGCCCCTCCGCATCGGAGTAGGTGCCCGAATAGGTACCAATGACCACAACTGTGGCTCCGGAGAGGACTTCGCCTGTCTCTTCATCACGAATGACTCCGCGAAGGGAGCCGCTCTGCGCGAGAACCTGGCCAAACAACAATACGTACAGAAGGAGGAGGCTGACTTGCTTCATAAACGGCGCTTATCCGGGCGAATATCGGCATTCAGACGGGATTTTACATTAACATTGTGTTAAGCCCTTTCGTTTTG
>RDXT01000496.1 GCA_004292985.1 Bacteroidota bacterium | reverse complement strand
TTTTTCAGGGCTGCCGAATTCATACAGAAACGCAGACCCGTAGGTGCGGGGCCGTCGGGAAACACATGCCCCAGATGCGCATCACATACATTACACAGCGTTTCTACCCGCACCATGCCATAGCTGGTGTCGCTGAGGTATTTGATGGTATTTTCTTCGATCGGTTGCGTAAAACTGGGCCACCCGGTGCCGGATTCAAATTTTTCATTGCTGTCGAACAGGACCGTACCGCAGCAGATGCAGGCATAGCGTCCGGGGGTAAACAGTCCACAGTATTCGCCTGTGTGCGGACGCTCGGTGCCATGCTGGCGGGTAACATAAAACTGCTCCTCGGTCAGAAGCGCGCGCCATTCTTCAGAGGTTTTTTCGACCCTGAGGGGAGGAGCAGGATTGCCGCTGCGGGCAGTAGAGAGAACGGTTTTCCAGGTAAGAGGCATAAGGGTAAACAGCATTAATAGATAAAGTAAACATACGGCTTGGCGGGTATTTTGGCAAATGTTAAGGCAGAAAGCCCTACTTTTGTACACCTCTGACTTATACGATCTATGTCTGAAAAACGCTCAGCCGCTGTCGGCTTTATTTTTGTTACGCTGCTGATCGATGTGATCGGCTTTGGCGTAATCATTCCGGTTCTTCCCAAGCTGATCCAGGATCTCACGGGAGCGGGTCTCAGCGAAGCTGCCCGGATTGGCGGCTGGCTCACCTTTGCCTATCTGATCATGCAGTTTCTGTTTTCGCCCGTGCTGGGCGGACTCAGCGACCAGTTTGGCCGCAGGCCCATTTTGCTGCTTTCGCTGTTTGGATTTGGCGTGGACTATATTTTTCAGGCGCTGGCCCCTTCGATTGGCTGGCTCTTTGTCGGACGCATTCTGGCAGGTATCCTGGGAAGTAGTTTTACCACGGGCGCTGCCTATATCTCCGACATCAGTACGCCTGACAAGCGCGCCCAGAATTTCGGACTGATCGGTGCGGCCTTCGGCCTGGGTTTTATTATCGGGCCTGCCATCGGCGGCTTGCTGGGTCAGTATGGCCCCCGGGCACCCTTTTACGCCGCTGCGGCCCTCGCACTCCTCAACTGGCTGTACGGTCTGCTGATTTTGCCCGAGTCGCTGGAACCCAAAAACCGCCGGAAATTTGACTGGAAGCGCGCCAATCCCATCGGCTCTTTATATCAACTGAATAAGTTTCACCTCGGTCTTCTGCTGATTTCCCTCTTTCTGCTCAATGTCGCTGCGCAGGCCGTGCAGGGCGCCTGGCCCTACTATACGATGGAGAAATTTCAGTGGGATGAACGCATGGTCGGAATTTCACTGAGCGTAGTGGGCATCATTACCGCCATCGTACAGGCGGGCCTGATCCGGATTATCATTCCGAAACTCGGTCAGAAACGCAGCGTATATGTCGGCCTGGGGCTGTATTCCATCGGCTTCACCCTCTTTGCCTTTGCCACCCAGAGCTGGATGATGTTTGCCTTTTTGGTACCCTATTGCCTCGGAGGCATTGCCGGACCAGCCCTTCAGGGCCTGATTTCCGTTGGCGTGCCCGCCAATGCCCAGGGAGAACTCCAGGGAGGCATGACCAGTCTGATGACCGTGGCTGCATTTATCGGTGCGCCGCTCATGACAGCCGTCTTTTCATTTTTTACAGCCTCGTCGGCACCTGTGTACTTTCCGGGCGCAGCTATGCTCACAGGCGCTGTGCTTACACTGGTCAGCACAGGACTCGCCTATTACACGTTTCAGAAGAAAAAATAGGCGCTTACTGGGGTATGAGTGCGAAGCGGAAGGTGAAGCTGGGTAAGTGAAACGGCATCAAATAGAGAGGGAGTCCCGACGGACTGAAACAAAACCCAATCATCTTTGCTTATTTACAGCGAATCTAATGGAAAGTCTCTTGAAGCAGGCAATCGTAATAGGCGCGGGCATCGGCGGGCTGGCCGTGGCGATCCGTTTGCGGGTAAAAGGATACGCAGTAACGGTCATCGAGGCCGCAGACCGACCCGGCGGCAAGCTGGCCGAAATCCGGATGGAAGGCTACCGCTTCGATGCGGGACCTTCGCTGTTTACCCTCCCGGAGCAGGTAGATGAACTCTTTCGCATCGCTGGGAAAACACCTTCCGACTATTTCCGCTACGAATCCCTGCCCATCATCACCCGATATTTTTATCCCGACGGCACCTTGATCAATGCCTGGCAGGATGCTGAGCGTTTTGCAGAAGAAATCGAAGTCAAAACCGGAGAGCCACGTGCACATGTGAAAACCCTGCTGCGCAAAAGCCGCCAGATTTACGGGATTACCCGTGAGGTGTTTCTGGAGCGCTCCCTGCACACCCTTTCGACCTACCTCCGCTGGAACACCCTCAAGTCTGCCCTACAGGTGCACCGCATAGATGCCTTCCGCACGATGGACCAGGCCAACCGCTCTTTTTTCAAAGACGCACGGGTGGTGCAGCTTTTCAACCGCTACGCGACCTACAATGGTTCTGACCCCTGGCAGGCACCCGCTACGCTGAACATTATCCCGCATCTGGAGCATAACCTGGGTGCCTATTTTCCCGAAAATGGAATGTATGACATTACGCTGAGCCTGTTTACGCTGGCAAAAGAAATCGGCGTAGTGTTCCAGATGGGAACAGTAGCCGAAAGAATTGTTGTGGGGACAGGGAGCAGAATAGCGGTCGCTGCTCGTCCCGCTTACGGGGAGCCTGTCGAAGCGCCGCAAAACAGGGGACAGGAAGTTAAAGGCGTTCAGGTAAACGGAAAGCTGATTCCGGCAGATCTGGTGGTGAGTAATGCCGACATTGTACCGACCTACCGCAAGCTGATGCCGGACCAGCCCGCGCCGGAAAGCACCCTCAGGCAGCCCCGGTCAAGCTCTGCGCTCATTTTTTACTGGGCAATGGACCGCCAATATCCGCAGACAGATGTGCACAATATCTTTTTCAGCGCCAATTACCAGGAAGAGTTTCAGAAAATGTGGCGGGAAAAGTCCCTCAGCGATGATCCCACGGTTTACCTCTATGTGAGCGCCCGCCGCAATCCGCAGGATGCCCCGTCCGGCTGTGACAATTTTTTTGTGATGATCAATGCGCCCTGCGACCAGGGCCAGGACTGGGATGCGCTCATCGCGGAGGCCCGGAAAAATATTCTCCGGAAGCTGGAGCAGCAGATGGGTACTCCGGTGGAGGCCCATATCCGCCATGAGCAGGTGCTCGATCCGCGCACCATTGCCAGTCGCACCTCCTCGCACCAGGGTGCGCTCTACGGTAACAGCTCCAATAACCGATTCGCTGCTTTTTTACGGCATCCCAATTTTTCTTCCCGCATCAAAGGCCTTTACTTTACAGGCGGAAGTGTGCATCCCGGCGGAGGCATTCCGCTTTGCCTGCTCTCTGCGCGCATCGTTTCCGAACTGGTCTGAGCTATGCTGAAAGCCCGTCCTACTCCCTTTGGTCGCTGGTTCTGGCAGTTGTTTTGCCGGATCAGCATCCGTATGTACTTTCGCGGCCCTGTCTGGGAAATGCCGCAAGTGCCTGATAGTCAGAAGTCTCTGCTGATGGTCGGTAACCATGTGAGCTGGTGGGATGGCTTCTGGATGATCCGCCTGAATGAAATGCTGTTTAAGCGGGAATACTATGTGATGATGCTCGAAGAGCAACTCAGCCCCCGGCCTTTTATGCAGCAAGGCGGCGCTTTTTCCATTGATCCGGGGAGCCGCAGCATTGTCGAGTCGCTGTCATATACCGCAGAGCTGCTCAAAAATCCCCGCAATCTTGTGCAGATGTACCCGCAGGGAGAAATTCACTCTGTCTATCACGACCAGTTTGTCTTTTCGCCGGGAATCGAACGCATCCTCAAAAAGGCGGGCGACCAGACACAACTCTACTTTTTCGCCGCCCTGCTCGACTATTTTTCGGAGCCGAAGCCGCTGCTGCGCTTTTACATCGAGCCTTACGATCATCTGAGCCAGGCCTCTGATTCTCAGAGCCTTGAGCAGGCCTACCGCGCTTTTTACAAGAGCTGCACAGCGCGGCAAAAGGCTTAACCTCCCGTAGCGTCGTACAAAAACAACGTAAGGCCCACCTGAAAAGCGAGCCCCCTGAATTGCTTCTGGCTGATGCCGCCCAGTGTCTGGCTTGCCTCCGCGCTGATCACCACATAGGGTCCTTTAGGTATATGAAGGGTGGTGCTGCCTGCCAGTCCTACGCCGCCTTTGTCAATTCCGCCCGCATAGGCATTTATGCCGAGGGTATGCGAGGGCATAGGCTTGTAGTACCAGGCGGCATTGACCAGCAAAGGCGCCTGAAAACGCTGGGAGGACAATATTGTCAGGGCAATCTGGTGTCGCTCAAGCAGGGCATAGGAACCATACAGCCGGATCTGTGCCGGGAGCGCCTGCCGTTGCTTGCCTGCCACTTCCGGGGCCAGCAAAAGGTCACTGAGCGTGTCGGCAAAGTTGATGGAAATGCCATTGCTTAGGTCGGCACCGATCAGGCTGCTCACATCTATACCTTCGAAGCGTGTGTCTTGGGTCAAAGCCCTGCGATTCCCTTCTGCCTGTACAAACCCCAGATCACTCAGTGCCACAGCCGCCATCAACTTATTGTTCCGGTAGATAAGGCCCGCATCTGCAGCTAACCCATAACCAGGATTTGTCCCGGTGGTGAAATAGTCATAGGAGGTGCTAATGTCCAGATAGCTGCCATTGGGCGCGGTATAAAGGGAAAAAGAGCCTGTGCTAAGGTTATTCAGACGCACACCCGTCAGGACTTTGAAGCGAATGCCGCCCTGCCATCCTTTCCACGAAAAATGACTGCCGATGCCCCATTCTTTACCCGAAAGATCGAGGTAGCTTATGTCAGGATCTGTCAGCGTCTGGCCGGCGTAGGGGGCATTGCCCAGCAAAAGCAGGCG
>RDXT01000495.1 GCA_004292985.1 Bacteroidota bacterium | reverse complement strand
AGATCCTGGAAGTGCTGAACGATGAGCAGCGCAGGCAGTTAAAACAGGGCCTGCTGCGCTCCGGGCTTGAATTAATGGATGATAAAAAAGCGATATTAATTGAAAAAATAAAAACGGTCATCATCGAGATGGTTCACTACGCGGACGAAGCGCCCAGGATCAATTTTTCGCATTACCTCAGCGAAAAGCTGGGCTACGACTATACCTATCTGGCCAATCTTTTTTCGGAAGTTACAGGCACGACCATCGAGCATCATGTGATCGCCCACAAGATCGAGCGGGTGAAGGAACTGCTGATCTACGACGAGCTGAGCCTCACCCAGATCGCCGATGCGCTGAATTACAGTAGTGTAGCGCATTTGTCCAACCAGTTTAAAAAGGTGACGGGGCTTACGCCTTCGTTTTTCCGCCAGCTGAAAAGCAAGCGGCGGAACGCGTTGGAGGATGTATGAATCCGTGTTTGCTGGCGCGGGGCTGTGCTCTCTGCTGGCGCGGGGCTGTGCCCCGAGTCTTATATCTCCGGGGCTGCGCCCCGCCCCCAAAACCCGTAAATTATGTAACTTTTCCTCAAAATCCTGTAACAGATATACGACTGATTATGAACAATTTAGCATAGTCAAAACTCCCACTTACAAAAATATGTTTATGAAAAATGCACCCTACGTATTAGCCGCGATTCTTGTGATCTTGTGGCTCGTCGGTTTTCTCCTGCTGAATGTTGGCAGTATTGTTCACCTGCTGCTGGTACTGGCAGGGGTTATGGTCGCCTTGAAACGCATCGGAGAAGCAGAGTTTTTTTGAAGTTCTTGCACCTGTAAATAATGCAATTCTTTCCGGGAATTGTGTAACACCAGAGGGGATAAAGTTACGGACCTTTGAGAAGTGAAAATATCTTCACCTTAATCAAGTCCTAACATGAGAAAATCCGTCATGGCGCTCGCAGCAGTACTTCTGCTGTCCGCTACCCCTACCTTCGCCGCCAGCGCAGGCCGCACTGCCGCTCCTGCCCAAACCACAGCCCCTGTCGAATCTGTCGCGCAGCACCAGGAACAACTGGCCCGCCTCGACGAAATCGCCGGGATGGACAAATCAGGGCTGAGTGCCGCTGAAAAGAAAGACCTGCGCCAGGAAGCCCGCGCGATCAAAGCCATAGGGGGTGGAGTGTATATCTCTGCCGGTGCGCTGATCCTGGTGGTTGTACTTATCATTATTCTGCTATAACGGAGGCGAAAACCCCTCGGATAAACATCTGCTACATTTCCATTAATCTACTTCATTATGCCTTTACTCAATGTTCTGATCGCCCTGGTGGTGGTTGGCGTTATTCTCTGGCTTGTAAACTCTTACATCCCGATGGATAGCAAAATCAAAAACATCCTCAATATCGTGGTGGTGATCGCGGTGGTCCTCTGGCTGCTGCAAGCGTTCGGACTGCTGGATTCGCTCAGAAGTGTCCGCATTTAATCTTACTATATGAACAAAGTTTGTCTATCCCTTTTCCTGGCAGTGCTCATCATGGGCAGCGCAGGAAAGGTAAAAGCGCAAAATATCGAGATCGGCCTGCGGGCCATGCCGATGTTCGCTTCATTTAAGCTGCAAAACTACCTCGGTGCCTCGGTAAAGGGAAAAGCGCTTCCGGGCATCGGGGCAGGTATGCTGCTGGCGTATAACCACAACCGGCATGTGGGTATCCAGGCAGAGGTGTACTACAATTCGATCACGGTGAAATATGAGCTACCGGCTGTCGTGCAGAAAATCAACCTGCGTTACCTCAATATTCCGGTGCTGCTTTCGCTCAATACAGACCGCACGCAGCTGGTGAATGTGAACATGGTCATGGGCCTTCAGGCCGGGATCAATACCAGCAACAGCCTGCGCATTACGGGTGAGAGCAATCCGGCGATTCCCCAGGCGCTTTTGTCTGTGCAGCGGGGGGATCTGGGCTTCGCCTATGGCGCAGGGGTGGATGTAAGCCTCGACCGCCTGCGAAGGCTCCGGCTTTCTGCCGGATACCGGGGTGTGTATGGCCTTTTCGACATCAGCGACAATAACCTCGAACTGCCCGCAGACCTGTATTATCTCTTAGATAAATCCCATGTCCAGACCCACTCCGCCTACGTCGGGCTGTCTTTCCTGCTGGGATCGGCTGGCTGGGGGGAGCAATCGTACCGTTCTACCTACCTGCCTAAATAAACTGACAGATGAAAAGCCTCCTGTTTTTACTTATCTGCGCTTCCTTCGCCCTCGTACTCAATGCCTGCACCACGGCCTATGTCCGTACAGAGCCTGAATATCGCGAAACCGTGCGCCCGCCCCGCCCTTTCGAAAACCATGTCTGGGTAGGCGACAACTGGCGCTGGAACTACCGGAACCACTCCTATACCCGCCGGGAAGGTCACTGGCAACAACCCAGCCGGGGCCGAAACTATACAGATGGCCACTGGACCTCTACCCCCCGCGGACGATACTGGGTGCATGGGCAATGGAAAAGATAAAAACCTGTAAATCATATAATATTTACAGAAAATCATGTAACAAATACCGGAAATAAAGCAGCGACCTTTCCCATGTGAATATATTTTCACCCAATAAAAAACCACAAACAATGAGACGAAACGAAGACATCCAGAAAGATGTGCAGGCTGCCCTTAAATGGGAACCTACGCTGAAGGTAAGCGAAATCGGCGTCATCGTCAGCGATGGCATCGTAACCCTTACCGGAACGGTTGACAGCTATTCCAAAAAAACAGAAGCCGAAGATGCTGCCAAAAGTGTCGCAGGTGTCAAAGCCGTAGTGGAAGAAATCAAAATCAAATATAATGGCACCGGGAAAAAAGACGATGCCCAGATCGCTGCCGATATTCTGTCTGCCTTTACCTGGAACTGGGAATTTCCCAGCGAAAAAGTGAAGGTAAAAGTAGAAGCCGGCTGGGTAACCCTCGAAGGCGAGCTGAACTGGAACTATCAGAGAGAGTCTGCCAAAAATTCGGTTAAGAACATTGCAGGTGTGCTGGGCGTGACCAATCAGATCAAAATCAGCCATAGCACAGATGATGAAATCGAAAAAAGAGACATCGAGCATGCACTTGAGCGCAACTGGGCAGTAGATGACCGCAATATAAAAGTACATGTAACCGGCAGCCAGGTTACGCTGAATGGAAAGGTTCACTCGCTGTACCAGAAAGACGAAGCCGGACGAATCGCATGGAAAGCGCCGGGCGTGCTGACCGTAGCAAATGACCTCGTTGTAGAATATAACTGACACTGTGATTAAAACAGGAGGATTGCCTCCTGTTTTTTTAACTGTATTTCATCATACATCAATCAATGAAAAAATTACTACGCAAACCCCAGGCGAAGCTGGCCGTTGCTTCGCAAAAAATTGATTTTCAGCACCTTAGCCGCACAAATTCTGCTGTGCCGATTTCCCTTTTGTTGCTGATTGCTTTTGTCGCTACCGGCTGGACCTTTTTCCAGGGTACGCTGCCGCCGCTCACCGGTATTCTGTTTCTGCTGGCAGGTATGCTGAGTTTTACCCTGGCCGAGTACCTGGTTCACCGCTTTTTTTATCATATGCCGACCCCCGACAAATGGCGCGAGAACCTGCAAATGACCATACATGGCAACCACCACGCCCATCCGCTCGACGATGAGCACCTGGCGCTGCCGCCTTTTCTGAGCGCTCCCATCTCTATGATGCTGATCTGGCTCGGCTATATCGTTGCGGGTCCCGGAGGTATTGTATTTATGTCCGGATTTATCTGCGGATATGCTGCGTACCTGAGCATTCATTATATCATGCACATGTACAGCCCTCCCAAAAACTTCTTCAAAATCCTCTGGCGGCACCATGCCATACACCATTACCGCAACAACCAGGTAGCCTTTGGGGTATCGTCTCCGGTTTGGGATTTTGTATTCGGCACGATGCCGTGAAATTCAACCGATAGAAGTAGTGCTTTATATATCTCAGACAGGTGCAGGCTGCGAAGTTTGTACCTGTTCTGGGTTTTTAAGAGGCCCGGTTGAAACTGTAAATCATATAAAGTATTTACAGGATTGTATAACATATCCCCTTCGTAAAACCCCGACTTTTGTAGTGTAATGATTCAATTACATTCATTTATAGATGTATGAAAAAAGTACTCAGTTTAATCACCGTATTGATGTTTGCGCTGGCAGGCATTGCCCAGGAAACCATCGCAGTACCGGCGCAGACCCTGACGGTATCTCCGCGCAAAACCTCCATTCCCACGCAAAGAGGCAATTTCGTTTTTGGTTCCCGCATCGGATTCTCTGCCGCGAGATCCTCTATTGATGTTCAGTCCTCTGCCGGCTCGGTCAAAGGTGATGGTGGCAGCTCTTCACAGTTTAACCTTTCGCCTGCCATCGGCTACTTCCTGGCGACCAACTTTGTGGTCGGTATCAGTATGGACTGGCTCAGGAACAGCAGCAGCACAGGCGTGGATTTAAACGGAGGGACCACACCGCCCCAGACTTCCAACAATGACAACCTGCTTTTTGGCCCTTTCATCCGGTATTTCCTTCCGTTGGACTATGACAAAGCCTTTTTTATAGGTACTACCGTGGGTTTTGGAAACTCACAAAATCAGTTTACCTCCGACAACACCACCCAGTCCATCGACAACAGCCTGCTGACCATTGGTGCCGGTCCGGGATTCACGATTTTTTCCTCCAATGGCCTGGCACTTGAGGCATTGGTCAAATACAACTTTGCCCAGAGTATCAGCCAGATAGATGTGCAGGGCGTAAGCAGAACGTCCAAAACATGGACAAATGCCATTGACTTTTCCGTAGGACTTCAATACTATTTTGGAGGCTTCAAATCAGTTACCAAATAAATGCCTGCACAGATATGTAAATTATGCAATTTTTCTTTGGAATTGTATAATA
>RDXT01000182.1 GCA_004292985.1 Bacteroidota bacterium | reverse complement strand
GGGCGCTTGTGGAAAGAGGACTTTGAAGTAACGCTGGGGGCAATGGCTGCCGAGCGGCTGAACCTCGCAGTGGGCGATACCTTTATCAGTACGCATGGCCTGGCGGCTGCGGCAGAGGCGCACGCGGAGCATCCTTTCCGGGTTGCGGGGATTCTCGCGCCTTCGGGATCTGTGCTGGATCAGTTGATTCTCACAGGATTAGAAAGCGTCTGGCATACCCATGCGCACGAAGGAGAAGCGGAAGAACCCAAAGAAATCACCGCTTTGCTCATTCACCTGCGAAACCCCATCGGTCTGTTTCAGTTGCCCCGCTACATCAATGAGCAAACGAATATGCAGGCCGCCGTTCCGGCCTATGAGATCAACCGCCTGCTGCAAAAACTGCTTCCGGGCGCGATCAGTGTGATTCAGGGGCTGGCGCTGTTGATTATGGCTATTTCCGGGCTGAGCATGTTTTTGTCCCTGCTTGAAAGGCTGCGCGAGCGCCGCTATGAACTGGCACTGATGCGTTCGCTTGGCGCTTCGCGGATGCGGCTTTTCTGGCTGCTGCTGGCCGAAGGGAGCTTTTTGTCGCTGGCAGGCTGCCTGGCGGGCTTGATGATGAGCCGCATAGGCATCGTCCTGCTCAATCTTTTTATCAAAGATGCATACCCCTACGGCTTTTCCCCGTTTAATGTACTGGCCGCAGAACTCTGGATGATTCCCGCCGTGGCAGGCATGGGATTTGCCGCTGCTCTGCTGCCCGCCATTCAGGCATTTCGCCTGAATCTGTCTCAAACTCTATCCGATGCGTAAGTTTTTGATATTCAGCACATTCGTCCTCATTTTCGGGAGCCTCGCCGCACAGCAGACCATCACCTGGCAAAACCTCCAGGGGGTGACCTATGCCTATGTGGACAAACGGAATCAGACATTTATGTACGGAAAAGCGACTTTTTCCCCGCCGACCCGTGCGCTTGAAGGCAAGGAAGTGCTGATTTCGGGCTATATTATCCCCGGCGGTGTGGATGGCAGCCAGTATTATCTCTCTGCAAATCCGCTTGCAACCTGCTTTTTTTGCGGAGGCAGCGGTCCGGAGTCCATTATCGAACTGCGCACTTCGGGCAGAAAAGAGAAATATCAATTAGATGAATGGGTGACGATCAAAGGCATTCTCCGCCTGAATGATAAAGAGATGGAACTTACCTATGCGCTCGAAAATGCAGT
>RDXT01000181.1 GCA_004292985.1 Bacteroidota bacterium | reverse complement strand
CGCCGGGGTTCTCGCGCACGTCGAGAATGAGTTTTTTCATACCCTTGCCCTTCAGTTCAACCACCGCCTGCCGCACCTCACGCGAGGCCGTTGCCGTAAAATCTTTCAGGTCCACATAGCCAATCTCGTCCGTGATCATGCCGTAGTACGGCACGTTGGTCATCTTCACCACATCGCGCGTTACAGTCAGGTCTAGAGCATCTTTTTGTCCGTATCGCTTTACAGTGAGCTTTACGGCGGTATTGGTCTGCCCACGCAGGAGCTTACCCGCATCGGCATCCTTCCGGTCCTTCACGTTCACGCCGTCGACTTTCAAAATCTCGTCGCCAATGCGCAGGCCCGACTTTTCGGCGGGGGTTCCCTCATAAATCATCAACACAATGCTCTTCCCCTGCCGCTGCCCCACCAACGCCCCAATACCGTTGTAACGGCCTGTGGTCATGGTCATAAAGTCCTCAATTTCGTCTTCGGCGTAGAAATTGGTATAGGGGTCGAGCGTTTTGAGCATGGCCTCAATGCTCGTCCTGACCATGCGGTTGGGGTTTACTTCATCCACGTAGTACATGTTCAGTTCCTTAAACATGGTCGCGTAGATGTCGAGGTTGCGGGCGATCTCGAAAAACCTGTCGTCTTTCTGAAACGCGGTCATGCCACTGGCCACCACTAAGGCCGAGGTTCCCAGAAGTAGCTTTTTGCGGAAGTTCATCGTATTGTGTTATTTGGGAGGGTCGGCGTGTCCGCTGTCTACTTTCCGTAGGGTGCGCTTCATACCCTTTTCTATCTCTTCAAACGTTGCTTTTGTCTTTGCAATATACAAAAAAGCAATTTCTGTTGGCGGGCTATTTTCATGCCCCAACAACTGTTTGTTAAGCCGGTAGGCCTCGCGGATACGCCGACGAACCAGATTCCGGTCGACGGCTCGTTTGAAAGTCCGCTTCGAGACGTTAATCAGCACTGCCGTCGTGAGTGGCCCCAGGCGTTGACCATCCTCATTAAGGCTGTAGTGGTAGATGACCCGAAACGGAAAAAGGTAGAACGACCGTAAGTCTGTTCTACCTTTTTCAAAAAGCATCCCGATCTTCTTTTTGCCACTAAGGCGTTCCGATTTCGGGAAATTGTGCATGTATGGCTGTAGAGACCGCACCGGCGGACCGGCAAAATTTTGCGGCTCAGACATTACAATTTAAACCGGTCCCCTTTTTTCTCGTC
>RDXT01000180.1 GCA_004292985.1 Bacteroidota bacterium | reverse complement strand
TTTAAATATAAAAATGCCCCTCAGGTTTGTGTGACTTGAAGGGTATGGGTCGACAGAGTAACAACCTATATATCAACTACTCAACTACTATGCTAAAATTTTAATCTACTCTCTTGTCTTCAAACTCCTCCTGCATCATTACTTCCCAGTCCAAAGAGCGTATCGCCTTCGATATCCGGGCTGAAGGGGTCGCGGGTGTAGCTGATATTGGGTTTAACGGTATCGTGATGCGAGTTTAATAGCAAGGTGGGCTTGTCTGGGTCGAAAAAAAGGCTGCGTGCCCATACGTTATGGCCTTTTCGCTGTACAGAGATGCCCTTTTCTTCTAAAAAACGGGCAATCAGGTCGGCGGTAGCGCCTTCTTCGCGGCTGAAAGAGGGCGTTGCGATCAGCTGGCGCAGGAGCTTAATGGCTTCGGAGGCTGACTCAGACATAGATTTCTGTACCGATAAAGGTGTCTGTAAACAGATGTCCGGCAGCGGCGGCATGGCAGATATATACGCGGTGTACCCCGGCCCGGAGTGCGGCAAAAGCATTGTCGAGCTTGGGGATCATGCCCCCGGCGATCTGGCCGCTGGCCCGCAGGCGCTCATACTCCGCAGGATTCAGGTGGCGGACAAGGCTGCTGTCGTCGTCCACATCGAGGAGCACGCCTGCTTTGCCGAAGGTAAAAGCGAGGTGCACTTCGTGGCTGCCAGCCATCGCGCGGGCGGTTTCGGAGGCGATGGTGTCGGCGTTGGTATTGAGCATCTGTCCTGCACCATCGTGGGAGAGCGGTGCAAGCACAGGTGTAATGTGCTGATTCAGAAGCTGTTGGAGCTGCGCTTCATTAATTTTGCCTACATCCCCTACAAAACCATAATCAATGTCTCCGGCAGGTCTTTTGCTGGCGCGGACCATGTCGAGGTCTGCCCCTGAGAGGCCCAATGCATTGATATTCAGGGCCTGGAGCCTGCTTACGAGCTGTTTGTTCATGAGGCCGCCATAGACCATGAGGGCTACGTCGAGCATATCGGCGCTGGTGATGCGGCGGCCATTGACCATTTCGGTTTCTACGCCGAGGCGCTGGGCGATCTCTGTGCCGGTTTTTCCTCCGCCATGCACGAGGATGCGGGGTCCGGAGATAGCGGCAAAGTCCGCCAGCAGGCTGTCGCGCAGGGCGGGTTTGTCGAGGACTTCGCCGCCGATTTTGAGAATGAGGAGACGGGACAT
>RDXT01000179.1 GCA_004292985.1 Bacteroidota bacterium | reverse complement strand
ATGGAAAACCTGATGAAATTCAGTGATTATGCCCGCTCGCGGGGCAAGCACATCAGCGTGGCGGTATGCCCCATTACCACCAACGCCATGGAAATCCCGGATATGGTTCGGTTTTGCAACGAGAAAGGGATGAGAATATTTTTCAATACCGTTTCTTATCCTTTTGAACTTTGCATTAAAAATATGCCGGTTTCTGATATAGCGGCCATTTTGCAGGCTTACGAAGAGGCTGCTTTTGGTGAAATTGCCCCGGAAGACACCCTTGCCCAGGAAAACCTGAGGGATTTTGGCAGCCTGGTTGCGCAGGTTCGTGCCTGGAAACAGGGGGCAGAGGCGATTGCCGCACTGCGCTATTCTCCCGAACTGATCAGGGCGCTGGAGGCGTTTGTCCCTTCGCTGCAAAGTCCCATGGCAGACGCCCTGCTGGCCTTGCACCAAACCCTGCTTACGGGCGATTCCCCTGATATGGAAAGCATGCGCCAGCTCCATGCCCAGGCAAATTCGCCCGCCGACCACGCCGCTTCTTATATGGAAACGCTCGCGGTGCTTACGGGTCAATCGCATTTTCTAAACCGGGAGCAAAATGAGCGCTTCCAATCTGCGATGCAGCGGCTGCTGCTGTGCTGTGAGCAGGAGCAGAAATGGGAGGACCTGGCGGCGGTAACGCTGCGGGTTTTACCCGACAAGGTCGTCACAACCCTGCTGAGCGTGGCCGACTCCAATCCTTTACTCATGTTTGCAGCGCTTAAACAATTGTAATATGCCAACATTGTCCGAATCCCTGGCCGATTACCTCCGGCGAAAGCCCGCCTATACCAGCGGGAAGTTGTGCCATGCCGCCGACACAGCCATGTATTTTGGCCAGGATGGCCGGGTACACGCCTGCTGCTACAACCGCACCCAGGAGTTTGGCCGCTACCCCGACCATACCGTGGACGAAATCTGGCAAAGCACCGTGCGCGCCAGCATGGCCCAGACCATGACCCGCGCCTGCCTTGCCGATGGCTGCCAGACCTGCGAGGCCCAGATTCAGGACGGCAACTATGGCGGTCTGCTGGCCGATGTCTATGACAAAGCCCTGCCCAAGCCCCTGTTCTGGCGTTGGGGCCAGCATGCCCGCACCGGAAAGATGCCTACTACGTTACATTTTGAATTGTCGAATATTTGCAACCTGGAATGCACCATGTGCTCAGGCTTTTTCTCCTCCAGCAT